>JAZQCX010000149.1:0-10757 GCA_045546495.1 Acetatifactor sp.
TAAGTGTTGTCTTCCTAAGACCGCTTGGCCTCCGACTTAGATAGGTCATACTAGCCACACCGGAGGTGTAGTGGGTATGCAGCTGGATAGGCAACTTGGTTACGCTCTTCATAGCACCAATCAGCTCTGCGGCCTTATAAGGAACAAGCAGACCTGCCATATCCTTGATACAGATGGAATCTGCACCCATCTCTTCAATCTTCTTAGCCATATCTGTCCAGTACTCAAGGGTATAAGCATCACCGAGGGTATAGGACAATGCGATCTGCGCATGACCTCTACCTTCCATCTGCTTCATCTTGTTTGTGGAATTTACAGCTGCCTGCAAGTTACGCAGGTCGTTCAAGCAATCGAAAATACGGATGATATCAATACCGTTTGCGATAGACTTCTGAACAAAAGCATCTACTACGTCATCAGCGTAGGGTCTGTAACCCAAAATATTCTGACCACGGAAAAGCATCTGCAGCTTGGTGTTCTTGAAGCCGTCACGCAGCTTACGAAGTCTGTCCCAGGGATCTTCCTTCAGGAAACGCAGGGAAGCATCAAAGGTTGCACCACCCCAACACTCTACGGAATGATATCCAACCTGATCCATCTTCTCTACGATAGGAAGCATGAACTCGGTAGGCATTCTGGTCGCAATCAGAGACTGGTGAGCGTCACGCAGTATGGTTTCCGTAATTTTAATCGGTTTCTTTACAATTTCTGACATTACGAATTTCCTCCATAATATTTTTTACATAATTTCAATACAAATCGGAGCCTATTTATCGCGCTATGCGCCTTTGCAGGCTTTAAGCTGTGCATTCATAGCCCCTTCGGGGCTATTTCATCGCGCTATGCGCAGACACACTGCTTTAAGCTGTGCATTCATAGCCCCTTCGAGGCTATTTCATCGCGCTATGCGCTCCATACATCCTTCACCTGTCTGTCGGGTGCTCGTGCAAGCACGGCACCGACATCAGGTTCGGCTGTGCACAGCTTAAAAGACTCCGAATATCGCCATAAAGGTTCCGGCTGCTACTGCGGTTCCGATAACACCTGCAACGTTAGGTCCCATTGCATGCATCAGCAGGAAGTTGGTAGGATCTGCTTCCGCACCAACCTTCTGGGAAACACGTGCCGCCATAGGAACTGCGGACACACCGGCAGAACCAATCAAGGGATTTACCTTACCCTTTGTTACAACACACATCAGCTTACCGAACAATACACCGGCAGCGGTACCGAACATAAATGCAACCAAGCCAAGTCCGACAATCTTTAAGGTGTCCAAATTCAGGAATGCCTCTGCACTTGTAGTTGCACCTACGGAAGTACCAAGCAGGATAACTACGATGTACATCAACGCATTGGATGCGGTCTCTGTCAGCTGTCTTACCACACCGGACTCTCTGAACAGGTTACCAAGCATCAGCATACCTACCAAAGGAGCAGTTGTGGGCAGAATCAGACATACCACGATGGTAACAACGATGGGGAACAGAATCTTCTCCAGCTTGGACACGGGACGAAGCTGTGCCATCTTGATTTTTCTTTCCTTCTCCGTTGTGAAAAGCTTCATAATAGGCGGCTGGATAATGGGTACCAGTGACATATAGGAATATGCTGCCACCGCGATAGGTCCCAGAATCGCCGTCTGTCCCAGCTTACCTGCAAGGAAGATGGAGGTAGGACCGTCCGCACCACCAATAATGGAGATTGCTGCTGCAGCCTTGTCGTTGAAGCCCAGCCAGATTGCGCCGAAGTATGCGGCAAAAATACCGAACTGTGCTGCTGCACCAAGAAGGAAGCTCTTGGGATTCGCAATCAAAGGACCGAAGTCTGTCATCGCACCTACGCCCAGGAAAATCAGGGAAGGCAGAATAGCCAGTTCGTCCAACATATAGAAATAATACAGCAAGCCGCCGGCGCCGTTTGCCGCGTCTTCTGCATGAAGCATGATGTCGGGATAAATATTTACCAACAGCATACCGAAGGCTATCGGAGTTAAAAGCAAGGGCTCAAACTCGTGACGGATAGCCAGATAAAGGAAAAAGCATGCAACCGCGATCATGACGTAGTTTCCCCAAGTAAGGTTGAAGAACGCCGTCTGATGAATCAGGTTGTTCAGCGTAGAACCTATGTATTCCATTGATTGACCTCCTGTTGTCTTTATACGAAATTAATTCGCACGTTACGCGCTTTGGGCATTAGTTCAAGGTTGCCAGAACTGCGCCTGCCTCAATTGCGTCACCAACAGCTACGTCAATACTTGCAACGGTACCGTCTGCGGGTGCAACAACGGGAATCTCCATCTTCATTGCCTCGATGATAACAACTGCATCACCCTTCTTAACAGCATCGCCAACCTTCTTCTCCAGTTTGAATACCTTTCCGGCTGCACCGGCTTCAACCTTGATGCTACCTGCGCCACCTGCGGGTGCTGCCTTAGGTGCAGGTGCTGCTACGGGTGCTGCTGCTACAGGTGCAGGTGCTGCCTTAGGTGCTACGGGAGCAGGTGCTGCTACGGGTGCTGCTGCATAGGAAGCTCCCTCTTCTACGGTTACATCATATACGTTTCCGTTCACGGTAATTGTATAACTCTTCATTTTATTATCCTCCATTTACTTTACATAACCTTAATTTCTTAGCGACGTCTGATGATGGAACGAACCACCAGTCCATCCGTTGACGCTGCGCCCTGACTTGCCGCAATTGCTGCCGCGATAACAGCTACCAACTCCAGATTGTTGCTTTCATCCACAACCTCTTCCTTCGCCGCAATCTGTGCCACTGCGTTGTCAATACCTGTACTTACCTCTGTCTTCTTTGCCTCAGACTTTGCACCGCTTCCGCTCTGAACCTTGGAAATCAGCTTGAAGCAGGAAATAATTCCGCTAATCAGAATCAACACTACAAACACGGTTCCCATACCTACCAACGTATTCAAACCGGCTTTTACCATCAGCTCACTCATGGTCTCATTTGGATTCAGTGCCGCACCTTCCAACGTAAAGAACATATTATTTGCAAGAATAATCTCTGCAGTCGCATTTTTCTCGGAACCCAGAATGTCGACTTCTACGATAATCTGGTCACCTTTAATCTTTGCATCCGCATCAACGATGCCCTGATACTGTCCCACGGAATCCGCTGCCAGATTGAAGGAACTCATTGCCATCATCACTGCATAGCCGTCCACATTGAGATTATACTCAGTGCCGAAAACGTATTCCAATTCCTCGGTACCGTAATCTGCAAAGTAACCCACTGCCTCATCATTCATGAATTCCACAAACATGGGAACAAAATTCTGGGTTGCAATCTGCTTTGCTATTTCCAGCTTCTGCTGTTCATTTTCAGTCAATGCTTTCTCACTTCCGCAGGCGGTCAGTCCGAAGATACAGGCAATCATACATACTAAAGCCAATAATCTCTTCTTCATTTTACTATAATCACCCTTTCTATACTGTTCCGTGCTTCTTTGCGGGACGATCCTCGCTCTTGGTAAAGAGCATCTCAAAAGCGCTGATAATATACTTTCTGGTATCAGCAGCTTCAATCACACCGTCCACATATCCTCTCTTTGCAGCACTTACTGCGGAAAGCTGCAATGCTGCATACTCAGCAGCCTTCTCATTGATTACATCGCCGCCCTGGCCTGCATACATAATCTTCGCTGCCAGCTTGCTGTCCATGGTACCGATTTCCGCATCGGGCCATGCAATGGTAATATCAGCACCGATTGCCTTGGAATTCATAGCGATTGCCGCAGTACCCAGAGCTTTACCGATAATTACGTTTACCTTAGGCACAGTCGCATTTGCAAAAGCATATGTAAGCTTTGCTGCAGCCTTTGCAATACCCTTCTCGGAGCACATGGTTGCCTTGTAGCCCTTAACGTTTGTCAAAGACAGCACAGGAATATCATATGCATCACAGAAGTTAATAAAATCAGCAGCCTTCTCACAGCCCTGCTTTGTCAGAACTGCATCCAGCTTTTCAGCTACATTACCCTCTGCATCGTTAATCTCACTGCGGTTTGCAACAGCACCCACAGTCAGACCGTCCAGCTTCAGGAAGCCTACTACCATATCCTTAGCATAATTTGCCTTTACCTCGAAGAAATTGTTGTTGTCTGCCAAAATAGCCAAAGCAACAGAGGTATCACCTACGCAGCCTGCCAACTCAGGATTTACACGGTTCAAATCATCCGTGCACTCTGCAAGGTCACTTCCCTCGTTATTGTTGGAGGGCAGGAATGCAACCAGCTCACGAATCTTTCCGAGTACGGTTGCCTCATCGCCAACCACATCTACAATACCGCTCTCTTCGGACTGGAAGGTTGCGGACGCGGAATTGCACTTGGAAATCTCATTGCCGTCAAGGGCATTGGGTGCATTTACAAACAACTTCGCGGAATCCTCCATCAGGGTAAAATCCGTCAGGGTAGGGAACAAAGCCAGTCCACCGCCGCAGGAACCCATAATAGCCGTAATCTGAGGGATTACTCCGGAAGCATTAACCTGCTTCATATAAATGGTACCGAACGCATTCAGCGCATCAGTAGCCTCCTGCAGTCTCAATCCTGCAGAATCAATCAGGCCGATGACAGGTGCTCCCGTCTTCATTGCCAAATCATAGAGGTTGGTAATCTTCTTTGCATGCATCTCGCCGATGGTTCCGTTCATCACGGAAGCATCCTGGCTGTAAACATACACAGGCTTACCGCAAATTACTCCGTATCCGGTAACACAACCGTCAGAAGGAGTTTCATTGGGTTTCATATTGAAATCCGTTGCTCTCGCAGTAACAAGGGCACCGATTTCAACGAAACTGTTGTCGTCGAGCAAAGCTGCTATTCTTTGACTCGCTTTTGAAGTAGTACTCATGCTTTCAGTCCTCCATTTTAATTCGGGCGCAAAGTCCCCCGATTATTGTCCTTGACAGTATAACATAAAAAAAGCAACTCGCAAAGGACGAATTGCAATTTTTTTATTTTTTAACACTTTTTTTACTTAGAAATGAAAAATCTCGACAAAATTTCCTCCACGCACCACCCGGGCGTGATTTTTTCCACTGCTTCGGACGTGACAATTCGCTCCTCATAATACACTTTTCCGTCTACCAGATACTGTATGCTTCCCACTTCACTTCCCGTCTCCACCGGCGCATCCAGAATGTTTTCCACCCTGTATACCACCTCAATCTGTTCGTCCGAACGAAGCAGGAGCCTACCCGTCTGTTCTCCCGGCGTTTCTTTCGGTTCCGTCAATGCACCATCCCGTCCCGTCACCTTCACATCCACGTAAGCCGTATCTCCTAACAGCCTCGTCTGACCGTTTCTCACCGGAATTGCCTCCAGCACACTCTCATCAAAGGCAATGCCCTCCTCGGAAAAACTTCTGTAAAAGAAATTATCCACACCATATTGCATCAGCTCCTTTGTATCGCTCCATTTCCATGTTTTGTTATTGGGCCAGCCGCAGGCAAGCAATGTTACAATAAAGGTTCTGCCGTCTCTCTCCAACGCCCCAACATAGCAGTACCCCGCTTTGTTGGTAAATCCCGTTTTTCCGCTGATTGCTCCATCCATCATATTCAAAAAAGCATTATGGTTAGTACAATGAAAGCTTCTTCCATTTGCCGAAAAGCTGTAGTTTGCTGCCCGGGTTATTTCTAAAAACACATCCCTCTTTGGCGATTCCAAAATACAATACGCCATTATCCGCGCCAGTTCCTGTGCGGTAGTGGAATGTTCCTTTTCAATCACGGTTCCGTCCTGCAAAGTCAGTTGTTGTGTTGCGTCCAGACCGTTCGGCGTAATGAACCATGTGTTCTCGCACCCCAGCTCACTGCTCTTTTCATTCATCAGCGTAGCAAACGCCGCCACCGCCTGCTTACTTTCCTCCCGGGTAAATTCCTCGGTCGACTTATTTTTCAGTTCCTCCGGCAAATATTGTTTCCCGAGATATTCCGCCAGTGCCACCGCCGAATCATTGTGGGATTCCAGCATCAGGGAAAAAAGCAGATCGCGCACTGTATACTGTTCTCCCTGCTTCAGGTACAGCTTCACCTTAGGCATCCCCGCCGCATAGTTGGAAACTGTCAGCGTATCATCCAAGGATACGTTTTCCAGCAAAACAATGCAGGTCATAATCTTTGTGGTACTTGCCATTGCCATAACCTGGTCAGCGTTTTTTCCGTACAGAAGCCTTCCCGTTTCTCCGTCAATCAGCGCCGCCGAGGTGGCGTACAAGGACAAATTTTCCGCCGGATCAGAAGCTTCCTCCGTTGAAGCGGCTCCATCCTCTGCTTCTGCTGCAATCCTCCCCGCGAAAACCACATCTGCCGCAGTCACCGGCAGCCCGCATGTCACTATCATGCAAAAATTCAACACAAAAAGAGAGCCCCATATTATTATTTTCTTCATCCGCATTTTTTAGCCTGCCTTTTGGATTCATAAATAATATATGAGACTCTCTGATATTTATACTTTCTATGATTTTATTATACGTCCAGCTGCAGTTTTACCTCTGCCTCAGCCTGTTGCTTGAACTCTTCCATCTGCACCGGATTTAATTCCGGTAATTCCTCCAGACTCTTTACACCGAAGCTGCGCAGAAACTGCTCTGTTGTTCCGAACAACAGCGGTCTGCCGGGTGCATCCAGTCTTCCCAGCTCCGTAATCAGGTCATACTCCAACAGCTTGTTAATGGCGTGGTCACAGCTGACACCTCTGACACGTTCTACCTCAAGCCTTGTAACCGGCTGCTTGTACGCAATAATGGACAGTGTTTCCAACACCGTATCCGTCAGCGTAATCTTTCTGGGAGACTTCGCTATCTTAATCAGATACTCGTACATCTCCGACTTGGTGCAAAGCTGCACTGCATTATCGAACTGGGTCAGGGCAATTCCCCTGTCCTCCTGCGCGTAGCGTTCCGACATCTCCTTCAGAATCGCCTTAGTTGTTTTTACGTCCTCTTCTATTACCTCTGCCAGCTTACTGATTTCCACGGTCTCACCCATGGTAAACAGTACGGCTTCTATCACCGCTTCTGCTTTCGTACGCTCCATTTTATCATCCATACCTTTCTGCGTTCATCCTGTCCGAAAAATATCCGCACAGGCATCCGATTTCTCTCATTCAGGGAATCTCCGCTTTACCCCCGCCAAAAAACTTATACCGAGGTGATAATAATATCATCAAAAATTTCTTCCTGATGTATTGTAATTTTTCCGGTCTTCATCAACTCTAAAATCACCAGAAACGTCACAATAATTTCCATTCTGCCTGACTGCTTTTCCAAAAGCTTGCGGAAGCTGAACTGCTTATGCTCTCTGGCGTAAGCCTCCACAAACAACAGCTTGGCATCCATATCGACCTCTTCTTTTTCGATGTTTCCGTACTGACTTCGGATGGGGTCGATTTTATCCTCCTGACGCTTCACCATAAACCGGAAAATTTCGTGCAGCTTATTCAGCGTCACATCGCCTACCAGTTCCTCGTAGTTAATGGGCTGCCTGTAAGCCGCAACCTCCTCCGGCAGATTGCGCACCCGATACATATTTCTGGATGCATCCACCTGCCTGTCCTTCAGCTCAAGCGACATATATTTATACATCTTATATTCCAACAGCTTCTGTACAAGCTCTGCTCTGGGATCTTCCTCCTCGCCGTCCTCGTTGACCTCCTTGGGAAGAAGCATACGGCACTTGATATCAATCAGGGTAGCCGCCATCAGAAGGAACTCGCTCATAACATTCATATCCTGCGATTCCATCTGCTTTATGTATTCCAGATATTGCTCCGTAATCTCCACAATGGGAATATCGTAAATATCCACTTTGTTTTTATCTATCAGGTGAAGCAAAAGGTCAAGCGGACCCTCGAACACCTCCAGTTTTACCGGTATTGCCATAGTTCCCTCATAATCTGCATGTCTGTATTTTTCGCAAAACTTATTTTATCTTTTTTTTCGTCACTTTTCAAGGATGAACATATATTCTGTGGTTCCCGCAGCCTTTTACTCTCATATAGCTTTCCGTTCATCATTGCCACCGGTGTCCCGGGGCTATCTCCCGGTGCTTTCCGACGTTTCCTCCCCTGCAGGCACGAAATCCACCACCCACAGCTCCGCGGGATTAAATACCCGAAACGGGATTGTGTGCATTCCAAGTCCTCTGCTCAACAGCATGGTTGCCTTTCCCTGGCGGAAAATCCCGCCGTCATACTTCGGGAAAAGTCGAAGTCCCGGCGAAACCACTCCCTTGCCCCAAACAGGCACTCTCGCCACGCCGCCGTGTACATGACCGGAAAGCACAAAATCAGCCCCCCAACGGGCATAGTTTAGAAAGTAATCCGGATTATGGGCAAGCAGAACTGTATAAGCATCTCCCTCCGGCTTCCCCAAAAGCTCTTCCATGTATTCCTCCGGCATTTCACATGCACCCAGACGCTTATAAAAGCGGCGGTCAAGCTCTACACCGTAAATCGCAATACCCGCCTCCGGCAACAGACTGTGGGCATTTACCAACGGGGAAATACCAAGCTCAGCAAGAGCCCGTCCGTACCGTTCTCCCATATCTCCGTAAACCTCAGGATACAGCTTTGCCCGTTGCTCATGGTTACCGTTCCCGTAATAAATCGGATACTCCTTTACAAGCTGCGAAAGAAGCTCCACCGCCGGCTCAAAGCTCTTGCCCGGAGTCGCCGTCATCATATCTCCCGCAATTAAAATCATATCCGGCTCCTGCTCCCGGATGGCATTCAGGAGCCTTTCGTTATCTTTTCCATATTTGCGGTTATGCAAATCAGCCAGTACGACTGCTCTTACATGCCGCTTTATCCCGGCATTCGCCGTCTCATACTTTCTTATCACAAACCGGTTGCTGTCATACAGCATTATCCAGCACAGGAAAATGCAAAGAACCGCCAGCACCGCCAACACAATATCCCACATAGGTTTCTCCCTTTTTATCATACGCTTTGTCATGCGATAAAGTTACTTTACCACAGATTCCGCCGTTATAAAAGAAATAATCCCAATACTTTTCTGAAATAGTCAAAAATTCCTGCTTTTTCCACGCTCTCCGCAAAAAGAACCGGCACGCTTCCGATTTCCTTACCGTTTAACAGATACTTAACCCGACCCGCCTCGGCTCCCTCCTCCACAGGTGCCTGAACATCCTTTACCACTTCAAGCACTTTCTCAATATTCTGAAGCTGATTGCCTTCCACATCCAAATACCGGAATTCTCCCTGATATTTCAGACTTACCACTTCTGCCGTACCGCCTTCCACCGAAAGAGCGGGAAGCTCACCCTTATTTTCATCCACAAAAAGGCTGCACACACCAAAACCGTAGGTCAATAATGCCTGCGCATCCGCAAAACGGGTTTTATAATCCGGCGCTCCCATAACAACCGCAATCAAGTCAATCCCATCCTTGCTGGCAGTTGCGGATATACAATATTTCGCCTTACTTGTAGAGCCTGTTTTCAATCCTGTAGCATACTGATACTGCTTTAAGAGACGGTTCGTACTGTTTAAGGTGAATTTTGAAGTCCCCTGTCTGGTTTCATGGGTAATATCCTCCATCCAGATAGTAGTGTAATCAAAAATCTTAGGATGATTTACCGTCAGTTCCCTGGACATAATCGCCACATCTTTTGCCGTGGAATAATGATTATCCGAATCCGTCAGACCACAGCAGTCCTCAAAATGCGTATCAGCCATTCCAAGCTCTGCCGCTCGCTCATTCATCTTTTCCACAAAGGCCTGCTCGCTCCCCGCAAGATGCTCTGCCACTGCGACACTGGCATCATTTCCGGAAGACACGGCAATACACTTCAGCATGGTATCAAGAGTCTGCACTTCCCCCTGTGCCAGATACACCTGGGAACCGCCCATGGAACTTGCATACTCACTTACCGTCACACTGTCGTCAAGGCTTGCTTTTCCGTCCTCAATGGCTTCAAATGCCAGAAGAAGCGTCATAATTTTTGTGATACTGGCAGGGCTTCGCCGCTCCGTGGCGTTATTCTCATAAATCACCTGACCCGTAGAGCTTTCTATCAGCAGCACAGAGGGCGACGATACTGCAACTTCCGCCCGGACCGGCAGTGTTCCGTGAATCAAAAGACACAACATCAGCACAACGGCTGTCATAAACTTTTTTCTAAACATAAACCACACCCTCCAAAGCTTCTTATCTATTCTTATGCGAGTGTGGTATCCCTTAGAACTAAAACAGAAAACCCCCGGCATACTGCCGAGGGTCTGCTCACGTTTTTTAGTTATATTTACGCTTTCTTGCTGCTTCAGACTTCTTCTTACGTCTTACGCTAGGCTTCTCGTAATGCTCACGCTTACGAATCTCCTGCTGAATACCAGCCTTAGCACAGTTTCTCTTGAAACGACGCTGTGCGCTGTCCAAAGTCTCGTTCTCTTTTACGATTACGTTTGACATCTCTACCCGACCTCCCTTCAGTCCCTCAAGTAACATGACTGATTGGGTTAATATTTTAGATTTACGGCGATTCCGCCGCATACACAATAGATATTATAGCATAAAATCTACTGTCGTCAACTATTTTTTTAACTTTTTTCTGCGGTCCGCAAAAAGCGCAAGCCTTACGGTTACTACAGCTGACCCTCAGGCACCTTTGCAGCCTCTGCGATTGCATCCGGAATTCCTGCTGGATTCTTACCGCCTGCCTGTGCCATATTGGGACGACCGCCGCCGCCACCGCCTACCAGTGCAGCA
>JAZQCX010000150.1:0-2751 GCA_045546495.1 Acetatifactor sp.
CTTTCCTTCCCGTCCGTAGCCCCAGATTAAAATCCTTTTTCCGTTCAGATATTGTACAATATCCATATCAATCTCCAATCCGCCGTCTCACGACAGCATCCGTCACTTCATGAAAACCTTCGCCCGACACCGGGCATCATCCTTACTGCATTTCTGCTCTCAGAATTCCCAGCAGTTCCTCCGGCACATTGTGCAGCTCGTTCCATTCGGAAAGCGCCGCATCCACATCCCCCGGCTGCGCCATCAGCCAATCGGCATATTTCGCCGGCAACAGCGCGTTGCCGCCCTTTTCCAGATACTTCTTTAAGGACATGACAACCTCGCTTCTCGTACCCACGCACTCGAACGGCTTATTTTCATCCAGCCCCGTCAGCTCTCTGAAATACTTCTCGTTTTGCGGATTGTCCAACAGATTCTCTCCGAAAATCTCCACCTTCTCTTCCTCACTGAGGAAGGAAGACAAAATAATATACACAAACAAACACTTCGGGCAATTACAGCACCAGATGCCCTGCTTGCTGCCCGCATTACAGCTGCGGAAGGCCTTGTGATATTTCGTATACCGGGAAAACAACCACGCAATTTGCAGCTCCGACAACGGGCGTAACAGACTGAAATACCGGATCTCCGTATCTAAGAAGCTGCCGATGTACTCCATGAAATCCCGCTCAAACTCGTAGCTTTTGGAATACTGGTGATTCACGAAAGACCCCACCACCGTGGACTCGTTGGCGCTGGATTCATTGGACAGGGCAATGTAGCGGATGCCCTGCAAATACGCGGAAATAAAGGTAGAAAACGCCACCACCGCGGAAAACGGAATATGGCCGTTTAAAAAGCCTCGCTTGTTCATTTCCAAAATCCGCGGATCCAATCTGCGGTTTACAAAACAGGTCTTATACTCTCTGTCTGCCGCTACCAGCACATTCGCCACCGTGGCATCTTTATTGATACGATAAATCGTCACATCCTCGTTCCGGAGCACTTCCATGGACACCACGGAATCCTTGCCGCCGCCCACCGGAACGAGACAGCCGGAGTAGGAAGCGGAATCGGTAAGCGCACCTAACGCACCGGCATTTTTCCATGCGCCCCCGGTGATTTCACCGTCCCCCGTCACACACACAATGGTCAGAAGCTCCTCCTCGGACACCTCGATGCCGTTTACATACAGAAACTCCCCGAGACCGTTGTAAAACAGCTTCCGCCACCACTTATTCTGCCACTCCGTCAGACTTCCGCACTGCACCCGGAGCACCGGCGCACAGGTCACCTTCCAATAGCTGATGGCCTCCGCCATACCAAGCTCAAACAGCAGGCGATTCAAAATCGCCCCATCCACAGTTCTCCCCGCATCCGGGAACTTCCACATTGTCTCAAACTCCGACAGCCCCGGAATCTCATAGGAAAAGGTCACCTGATAGACACCTTCCGTCACCTCATAGGAAAAGCCCTTATACAAAAACTCTTTATACTGCTCTCTGAAAGAAAAAAATTCCATGTTTTAACCTCTTTTACCATCGACTTACATAATCAAAATCATACTATCATAGTATATTCCTGTCAAAAGGGAACTATGTTTTCCAGGATTTCGGGCATGCCCCTACATCCTCAAGCATCTTTTCCCAAAACCATGAAAACACCTAGAGCCATTATACTCTTTTACAGTAAACTAATCAACCAGATAATAACAGCTCATTCTTCCACTATTACCCTGTACCAGCAAATCTTCCTCACACATCTCTTTTAAAATGCGGAATGCTTTCGTCGTTTTTATCTCCAACATCTCTTCCACTTCTTTTCTGGTAATACTTCCTTGTTCCTTTGCAATCGCACAAATCATATTCTTTTCCTGTGTATAATCTGCTTTTCGGGAAACTCTTGGTCCTTTCCCTACGGATTCCTCCTTACTTTTCAAGGAAGTCCCCTCAACCATCTCATTCTTATTATATAGTTTTACTAAAAAAGCACCTTCCGCTGCCTGAAAAACAGGTTGAATCTTACTTTCTGCATAAAGTCTTTGGATTTTATCAATTCCGGTCCCGTAGCTCTCCACCAAACGCATCCGATAAAACACGGAAGCCAACTTCGGGTTTCTCGACTGTGACACTCCCATAAAAATAGCATCCATAGATAAGCCGTTCACCAATCCTCCCAGTGAAGAAAACTCTATATGATCGTCAAACATATTGATAATCGTGCTTCCGCTGAATGAATAGTCGCGGTGCAGAATACTATTCAACAGTGCCTCTCTCAGTGCTTCTTCCGGATAATCCCTCTTATCACTTCGATACAATCCTTTAAATTCCGCCTTTGTTTTATTATACAAATCAAGGAAATGATATACCTCTTGTAATTGCGTTAGCAAAGAGCCCGAAAACTCTTTTCTGTCCCTGAAAAGGGTTTTGTCCTTTCCCTGAAAAACAGCAACCTTTATTGTATATGGACACTGATCGGAAAGTAATAATGCAAGATTTGTATACAAGCCATCCGTTCCGATCAAATGTAGCGTTTTCATCTGTACCGCTCCGCACTCCAGATTGCGAAGCTCCATCTCCTGCTCAAATGCCCGAAACGTCAGGTTCTGAATCAGACTTCGCCCTTCCTCATACATCTTTCCGGATGTCTCTGCTATCATCTCGCGTATCCCGGTTAATCCCAACGGTTGGCAAGCCGTTCCTCTACGTACAAATACCCCCTCCGGCGTCAATCCCTTCTCGCGCAGATAGTATGGTCGTTCCGTTCCGATAG
>JAZQCX010000151.1:0-6481 GCA_045546495.1 Acetatifactor sp.
ATTGTGGTAATCAGGAATTGATTTCGGAAGAACAGTATAAGATTTTTAAGAGAGAGAAGTATAATCCCTTTGCAGATTTGATTCCTTTGTTTATTCAGTTGGCGCTTTTGATGGGTGTTGTGGAGGCTGTGAAAAAAGGAACGGATTTGACAGCAATACCTATTCAGGATTTGGGGGCAACTTTGATAATTCCGGCAGTGGCAGCATTGTCGGCTTTTGTGATGTGTTTTGTGCAGAACAAGAGTAATGTTTTACAGGCAGAGCAGGGAAAGCTGAACCAGTACGGAACGATGATTTTTTCCGTGGCGTTGTCTTTGTATCTGGGATTTTTTGTTTCCATCGGAGTAGGATTTTATTGGATTTGCAGCAATTTGCTTTCTACATTGCAGCTGGTTCTTTTGAACGTTTGGATTAATCCTAAGGATTATATCGACTATGAGAAGCTGGAAGCGAGTAAGGAAGAACTTCGTCAGGCAAAGACTTTTCTCGGAGAAAAAAAGAAGGCGGATAAGAATAATCCTTACCGCGAGAAAGAAAAAGCGGATTACAAGCGTTTTCTTTCAGGTCCCCGTAAGAAGCTGGTGTTTTACTCGGAAAAGAACGGTTTCTACAAATACTATAAAAATGTGATTGAGGAGATTATCCGCAGAAGTAATATTGTGGTGCATTATATTACCGGTGACCCGCAGGATGAGGTTTTTGCGCTGGAGAGCGACCAGTTTAAGCCTTACTATATAGGGGAGAATCGTCTCATCGTGCTGATGATGAAGCTGGAAGCGGATGTCTGTGTGATGACAACACCGGATTTGGAGAACTATCATTTAAAACGTTCCTACGTAAAGAAGGATATTGAGTATATCTATATTCCCCATGATGTAAACAGTTCCAATCTGACCTTCCATAAGGATGCACTGGATCACTTTGATACCATATTTGCTTCCGGTCCCAAAAACAGGGAAGAACTTCTGGAAAGAGAAGAAAAGGCGGGAATCCCTAAGAAAAACATTGTGGAATGGGGATCTTCCGTAATTGACAATATGTCTGCTGCTTATCAGGACTTAAAGCAGGATAATGAGAAGAAGATTGTACTTGTTGCGCCCTCATGGCAGAAGGATAACATTATGGACTCCTGCGTAGAGGATATATTGAACGCATTGCAGGGAAAGGATGTGAAGGTAATTGTACGTCCTCATCCCCAGTATGTGCGACATTTCGGACCGAAACTTGACATGCTGAAAGAAAAGTATGAGCCGCTGGGTGTGGAAATTCAGACGGATTTTTCCTCCAATAAGACGGTTTATACGGCGGATGTACTTGTGACGGACTGGTCCAGTATTGCCTTCGAGTACGCTTTTTCCACCTTGAAGCCGGTGCTGTTTTTGAATACCCCGATGAAGGTGGTAAACCCGGATTACAAGGAACTTAATTCGGTACCCATAGACCTGGAGCTGCGTGATAAAGTAGGTATTTCTTTGGAACTGAACCAGGTGGAAAAGGTTTGGGAAGCGGTGGATACACTTTTGTATGATAACAGATTTTCCGAGGAGAGCCTTGCACAAATGCGTGAAAAGTATATTTACAACGTAGGAAAGAGCGGTGAGGTGGGGGCGAAGTATATTATCAGCCGCCTGATGGAGCTTGCAAAGGCAAGAAGGGAGAATGGCTAATCCATGGTGAAGAGAAATATTCTGTTAAACCCCGGTCCGGCGACTACTACGGATTCCGTGAAAATGGCACAGATTGTGCCGGATATTTGTCCCAGAGAGAAGGAATTCGTACAGGTAATGAACGAAGTGCAGGAGGGGCTGGTGCGAATTGTACACGGTGACCCCGAGGATTATACGGCAGTGCTGTTTTGCGGTTCGGGAACCATCAGCATGGATGTATGCCTGAATTCCCTGTTGCCTGCGGATAAAAAAATACTGGTGATTAACAACGGTGCATACAGCAGTCGTGGAGTGGAGATTTGTGAGTATTACGGTCTGAACCACATAAATCTGCGTTTGCCTATTGACAGACCCGCGGACCTTGGTTTAATTGAGAAAACCTTGCAGGAAAATCCGGATGTTGCGTTGGTGTACACAACCCATCACGAAACTGGAACGGGACTTTTAAATCCGATTCGTGAGATTGGCGCACTGGTGCATAAATACAACGCGGTTTTTGTGGTGGATACAACATCCACATACGCTATGCGACCGATTCACATGGCAGAAGACAACATTGATTTTTGTATGGCGTCTGCGCAGAAGGGAATTATGGGGATGACCGGACTTTCTTACGTTGTGGGAAAGAAGGCGTTAATTGAGGCGTCGGCAGAGTACCCCAGGCGTTCCTACTACTGCAATCTGTATTTGCAGTACAAATTTTTTAAAGAAAACGGGGAGATGCATTTTACGCCTCCCGTGCAGGTTGTATATGCGGCAAGACAGGCGTTACAGGAGTACTTTGCCGAAGGTGAGCAGGAAAAATGGGCGAGACATACCCGTGTGTTCCATGCAATCCGTGAGGGACTTACGGAGCTTGGATTCCGCATTTTTATTCCGGAGGAATATGAGGCGGGACTTGTGGCAGCAGCCATGTACCCGGATGACAGTAACTGGGACTTTGTGAAGATTCACGATTATTGTTACGAGCGGGGCTTCACCATTTATCCCGGTAAGGTGGAGAAGAAGGGAATGTTCCGGTTGTGTGCCCTCGGCGCCATTGATGAGGAGGACATTTTTGCTTTTTTCAAGGTGCTGAAGGAGGCACTGGCAGTTTACGGTGTGGCAGTACCCGTGAGGTACGAGTAATTACAATGTAGTTGAACTGATGACGGTGAGGGTACGCGATACAATGCGTAAACAGCGACGGTACGGGTAAGTTGTGTCAGTGTGGCATAACGTGATACAGGTAAGAAAAAACGGGGAGGAACCCATGAAAAAAGTATATACTTGCTTTTGTACGGATGTAATTCATGAGGGACATTTGAATATTTTAAGACACGCAAAGGAATACGGAAAAGTAGTTGTGGGAATGCTGACGGACGTTGCCATGGTAAAATTCAACAGATTTCCCACAGTCCCGCTTGAAGTGCGGATTCAACGGGTGAAAGAGACCGGTTTGGCAGATGAGGTGATTGTGCAGGAGCAGGTCATGTATGATGAGGTGCTTCGTCAGGTGAAGCCTGATTATGTGATTCATGGCGACAACTGGTCAGAGGGACCGGAACGTGTTATCCGGGAAAATGTAATATCCTGTTTGGCGCGTATGGGAGGAGAACTGATTGAGGTTCCCTATACCTATAATGCAGAAGTAAAACGGGTAGATGACTGCATGAAGGAGCGACTTGCCATGCCGGAATTCCGCAGAAAGCGGTTGAGACAGTTGCTGCAGTTGCGTCCTGTTGTAAAAACATTGGAGGTACATTCGGGACTGACAGGCCTGATTGCGGAGAAAACGGTGGTGGAAAGCGGCGGAGAGCTGGATCAGTTTGATGCCATGTGGATTTCCAGCCTTTGCGACTCTACTGCAAAGGGAAAGCCGGACATTGAGCTGGTTGATATGTCCTCCAGAATGCGTACCATAGATGACGTAATGGATGTAACGACGAAGCCGATTATTTTGGACGGGGATACGGGCGGACTGGTGGAGCATTTTGTGTATAATGTGCGAACGCTGGAAAGAATGGGAGTTTCTGCCATTATCATCGAGGATAAGGTAGGGCTGAAAAAGAATTCCCTGTTTGGTACGGAAGTTGAGCAGACCCAGGACAGCATTGAGAACTTTACGGCAAAAATCCGTGTAGGGAAGCAGGCACTTCGTACGGAGGAGTTTATGATTATTGCCAGAATCGAAAGTCTGATTCTGGAAAAGGGAATGGAAGATGCCCTGAAGCGTGCTTTTGCTTATGTGGAGGCTGGGGCGGACGGTATTATGATTCATTCCCGGAAAAAGAGTCCGGAGGAAATCGTTTCCTTCTGCCGTCAGTTTAGAGAACGGGATGCAAAAACCCCAATTGTTGTGGTACCAACCTCCTTTAACAGTATTACTGAGGAGGAGTTGGCAGAAGCGGGGGTTAACATTGTGATTTACGCAAATCAGCTGACGAGAAGCGCTTTTCCGGCGATGCAGGCAACTGCGATTTCTCTGTTGCAGAATCATCGGGCATTAGAGGTAGATGAGAAGCTGATGCCTTTTCGGGATATCATTCGTCTGATAGATGAAATATAATATCTGTCTTGCGTTCCCGGAGGAGAACGGGACAGAGAGTGTATGGCAAGGATAAGAAAGCATGAAAGAAATTGCGATTTTGATGGCAGCAGGTATGGGAACCCGGATGCGTCCGTTGACAGAGACGATGCCGAAGCCGCTTGTGGCGGTACAGGGCAGACCCATGATTGAAACAATTATCGAAGGGCTATTAGAGCGACCGGTGGATGAAATCTATGTAGTGACGGGATATTTGGCGGAAAAGCTGGGATATCTTCCAAAGAAGTATCCGCAGGTGAAGCTTCTTCATAACGGAGAATACGAAAGTAAAAATAATATTTCTTCGTTGTACGCGGCGCGAGAGGTGCTCAGACAGGGAAACTGCTTTATATGCGAGTCGGACTTGTTTGTTTCGGATGTTTCCGTTTTTAGGAAGAAGCTGCAGGGGTCCTGTTACTATGGGTGTATGAAGCAGGGGCATTCCGATGACTGGGTGTTTGAGTTGCAAAACGGCAAAATTTCCCGCGTGGGCAAAGGCGGTGAAGATACCTATAACATGGTAGGAGTAGCGTATTTTTGCAGTGAGGAAGCAAGGACCTTGGCAACTGCTTTGGAGGAGGCGTATGCTTCCGGAAATTGTGACCAGTGGTTTTGGGATGATGTTGTGAATGCAAATCTGGATAAGCTTCCGCTGGTGGTAGAGCCGGTGGAGCCGGGACAGATTGTTGAAATTGATACGGTAGAGGAGTTGAAGCAGGTTAATGAAAGCGCAGGATTTGCTAAAACGAATTGAGGATATGGGAGTGGAAGTGATTGCAGGCGTGCCTGATTCCACGTTAAAACAGTTTTGCGACGGACTGCAGACCTATCAGGGCAATTTAAAGCATTATGTTACAGCCAACGAAGGTGCAGCGGTAGGTGTTGCGGTAGGCAGCTATCTTGCAACCGGAAAGCCGGCGTGTATTTATCTGCAAAATTCCGGTATTGGTAATATGGTGAATCCCATTGCTTCTCTTGCAAATGAGGAGGTTTACGGCATCCCCATGTTGTTTTTGGTAGGCTGGCGAGGGGAACCCGGTGTGAAAGATGAACCCCAACATGTATTTCAGGGAAAAATCACCTGTGAGCTGTTTGAAACGCTTCATATACCGTACGACATTGCGGATAAAGATACCACATCCGGGGAACTTACGGAAATGCTTTCCCGGGCAGAAGCGGCATTTGCGGAAAACAAGCAGTATGCGATTATCGTGAAAAAGGACACCTTTGAGGCGGCGGAAAAGTATAAGTGGGACAATGCAGGAACCTTAAACCGGGAGGCTGTTTTGGGAGAGCTTATCCGCTACATTCCGGAAGGCAGCGCAATTGTTTCTACCACAGGAAAAATCTCCAGAGAGCTGTACGAGCAGAGTAACCGTATAAGAGGAAACCATGATGCTTTGTTTATGACGGTAGGCGGCATGGGACATGCGTCCATGATTGCGTTCGGAATCGCCCAGTCGAATAAAGAAAGACGGGTTTTCTGTATCGACGGTGACGGTGCGGCATTGATGCATATGGGTGCGTTACCGTTCCTTGCATCCAATGCGGGAGAGAACTTCATTCACATCGTAATCAATAACCGGGCACATGAGTCCGTAGGTGCTATGCCTACAGGCTGTCAGGAGGTAAATCTTGCGGAGGTGGCAAGAGCCTGCGGCTATCGGTATGTGAAGCGAATTGAAAGAGAGGAGCAGCTGAAAGAGCTGGAAAGAGAACTGTTACAGCAAAACGGTCCATGCCTTTATGAAATTATGGTAAGTTTAGGGTCTCGTGCGGATTTGTGCCGTCCGGCAGAGAGCGCAAGAGAAAACAGGGACAGTTTTATGGAGTATCTGCGGTAAGCTGCGGAGGAATGTCATTAAGCCGGGCAATATTTGCAACGACCTGAAATTTTGTCCGTGTCTTTGTCAACAGAACACACTCCTGCCGCGATTGGTTCGCCCCGGGAGTACGTGGAAATGTTGTTTGGAATCAAATGCGAGAATTTCTTATGTGCGCAACTTTGGAATAGGGTTCGTGTTTTTATGCGCTTAAACAAAAATTGAGGCGTGCCCGCGGGAGGCGGAAAAAGGAGTATGCTCTTTCGCACATTTTCCGTCCGACTGCGAACACGACTCTTATTTTTGTCCCAGCTCATAAAAAGCTCGAACTATCGTAAATTCAGAAGTAAGCACATTAGAAATCCCACATTTGTTGACCCAATATTCCGGCATACTCCCGGGGCGAACAGGTCGCGGGGAGCGTG
>JAZQCX010000152.1:0-8991 GCA_045546495.1 Acetatifactor sp.
GGCAGTATCCAGACGGATATGGGCTCGGAATATGCAGTCAGTCTGACCATGACTGAGGAAGGAACCGCGAAGTTTGCACAGGCAACGCAGAATGCGCACGATAGAGGCGAGAGCCTGGGTATCTATTATGACGGAACCATCATCAGTGCTCCCGGAGTGAATTCCGTGATTACCAACGGAAGCGCACAGATTTCTCCCATGGAGTCCTATGAGAAGGCTGAAAGTCTGGCTTCCACTGTGCGAATCGGTGGTTTGAAGCTGGAGCTGGAAGAGCTTCATTCTAAGGTGGTTGGTGCGCAGCTTGGTGTGGATGCCATTGAGACAAGCCTTATGGCAGGTGCCATTGGTCTTATCATTGTCATCCTGTTTATGTGTGTTGTTTACCGGCTTCCCGGTGTTGCGTCTGCCATTGCATTGCTTTGCTATACGGCGCTGGTGGTGCTTTTATTGTATGGCTTCGACCTGACCTTAACTCTTTCCGGTATTGCGGGTATTATTCTTTCCATCGGTATGGCGGTGGATGCAAACGTGATTATTTTTGCCCGTATCAGAGAAGAGCTTGCGACGGGTAAGACTGTGAGAAATTCCATTAAGATTGGTTTTGACAAGGCGTTGTCCTCTATTGTGGACGGAAATATTACTACCTTGATAGCGGCGGTTGTGTTGCTGTTCCTTGGACCCGGAAGTGTAAAGGGCTTTGCCCAGACACTTGCGCTTGGTATTGTTCTTTCCATGTTTACTGCGCTGGTGGTTACCAGACTGTTACTGAATGCATTTTATGCATTGGGACTTAAAAATGAAAAGCTGTACGGAATCGGCAGGGAGCACAAAGCAATCGATATTCTGTCTAAGAAGGGATTGTTCTTTGGAATTGCGGCAGCATTGATTATCGGCGGATTTGTAACGATGGGAATTTACAAAGTAAATACCGGGGATGCGTTAAATTATAGTCTGGAATTCCGCGGCGGTACGGCAACTACGGTTGCTTTTAACGAAGCCATGTCTTTGGAGCGTGTAAACAGTGATGTGGTTCCTCATATTGAGGATATTACCGGAAGTGCGGTACAGATTCAGACGGTACAGGATTCCAATGAGGTTATTTTTAAAACAAATACTCTGAATGTTGAGCAGCGTGAAGGCTTGAATGGGATGTTTGCCGAGAAATTCGGGATTGCTGAGAGCAGTATTACCTCCGAAACGATTAGCTCTACCATCAGTGATGAAATGAAGCAGGATACGATTGTCGCTGTGGTGGTCGCTATCATATGTATGCTGATTTATATTCGGATCCGTTTTAAGGATATCCGTTTCGGTATCAGTAGTATTGTGGCGTTGTTGCATGACGTGCTGGTTGTGCTTGCCTTCTATGCGGTGGCAAGAGTTTCCGTAAGTAATACCTTTGTGGCATGTATGCTGACGATTGTGGGTTATTCCATCAATGCGACCATCGTTATTTTTGACCGTGTCAGGGAAAATATGTCAGAGATGACACCCAGAGACGAGTTGAAAGATATCGTAAACCTGAGTATTACCCAGACTTTGTCCAGAAGTATCTTTACGTCACTGACTACCTTTGTAATGGTGGCGGTGCTGTATGTGCTGGGTGTAACCAGTATTCGTGATTTTGCAATGCCCCTGATGGTAGGTATTGTGTGCGGTGGCTTCTCATCGGTTTGTCTGGCGGGTAGTGTCTGGTATGTTTTGCGGAATAAATTTCCCCAGAAGCAGCTGGAAAGCTAAAGAATATAGTTTTTTTATACTTTTTAAGATTTAGATTAGAAATTGGACACACTTTTGACACATTTTAAATTTATGATAGGTTACAGATAGTTGATGAACTCACTATCTCCCCCCTCATAAGAAAATTGCAAAGGAGCCACGGTGCAAGCCGGGGCTCCTTTGCAGTTTCGGTGTCTGTACACAAGAAAGCAGATGCGGCAACGGATATGGTAAAGATGCGGTAGAACAGGTGACCTGCAAAAATGGCAGAGAGCACGCGTGGGATGCAGAAAAAAACAGTGGTACAAAAGCAGAAATTGGAGTAAAATATAATGTAATGCGAAAATTTTCGGATGGCAGGAGGTTAAGAGGATGAAATTATCTGATTTGCTGAAGAATCTGGAATATAAATGTCTGCAGGGAAGTGTGGATACAGAAGTGAATTCTGTGGTTTATGACTCCAGAAAGATAACCGAAGGCTGCTTGTTTGTCTGCATCATCGGTGCAAAATTCGATGGGCACAGCTTTGCGGCAGAAGCGGCAGGCAAAGGAGCAGCGGTGCTGGTAGTATCTAAGCCGGTAGAAGGGGTGTCGGAGTATGTGACGGTGATTTGCGTGGAAGATACCAGATATGCCATGGCACATATTTCTGCATCGTGGTTTGGACATCCCGCAGAGAAGCTGAAGGTCATCGGTATCACCGGAACAAAGGGAAAAACTACTACGACCTATCTAGTGAAATCTATTTTGGAGCACGCGGGACTGCGGGTAGGCTTGATAGGCACCATCGAAACCATTATGGGTGATACGGTAATTCCGGCGGCGAATACCACTCCCGAATCTTACGTATTGCAGGAGAGCTTTGCAAAAATGGTTGCGCTGGGACTGGATGCGGTTGTGATGGAGGTGTCTTCTCAGGCCTTGATGCAGCACAGAACACAGGGCTTTATTTTTGATTTCGGTATTTTTACCAACTTGGAGCCGGATCACATAGGCCCCAATGAGCATGCATCCTTTGAGGAATATGCGGAATGTAAGAGCCGTCTTTTCAGACAGTGCAGGGTTGGAATTGTGAACGGAGACGATGCTCATACAAAGAAAATTACAGAGGGACACACCTGTAGTCTGGAAACCTTCGGTATGGGTGAAAACTGTGATTTGAGGGCAGAAAGTGCACAGCTGATCCGGACGCCGGGGCAGCTTGGCGTAAGTTTTCTGGTGAAGGGACTGATGGATTTCGAAGCATCTCTTCCCACGCCCGGTAAATTCAGTATTTATAATGCATTATGTGCTATCGCCATTTGCCGTCATTTTAAGGTGGAGATTGAGATGATTCAAAAAGCACTGAAAGCGGCAACGGTAAAAGGCAGAATTGAAAAGGTGGCGATTTCCGATAAATTTACGTTATTGATTGACTATGCGCATAACGCCATGGCGCTGGAAAGCCTGCTGTCTACTTTAAAGGCATATGAGCCGGGACGTCTGGTATGTCTGTTTGGCTGCGGAGGAGACAGGTCAAGGAGCAGACGTTTTGAAATGGGTGAGGTAAGCGGTCGTCTGGCAGATTTGACGATTATTACCTCGGATAATCCGAGAACCGAGGAGCCTCAGGCGATTATAGAGGATATTAAGACCGGCATCGCAAAGACAGACGGTGCCTATGTGGAAATCTGTGACAGGCGGGATGCCATTGCTTATGCTATTTCCCATGCAAAAGAGGGCGATTTGATTGTTCTTGCGGGCAAAGGGCATGAGGATTATCAGGAAATCCACGGGAAAAAATATCCCATGGATGAGCGCGTCATTATCAGAGAACTTTTGGAGAGCGGACTGGCGCATATCTGATTGGAGGAGGAAACAATGAGGGAGCTTTATGCAGATATCATTGTTGATATATCTCATGAAAAACTGGATAAACCCTTTCAATATCGGATTCCGGAGAGATTACAGGGAGTGCTGGAAACAGGCATGTGCGTTATGGTCCCCTTTGGAAACGGTAACAAGCTGATAAAAGGCTACTGTATCGCCATAAGCGGTAAATGTCAATTTGACCCTGCAAGAACAAAGGAGATACAAGGGATTGTTAAGGATGGTGTAGGGGTGGAGGACCGTATGATTGCCCTTGCGGGATGGATTCGTAAAAATTACGGTTCCACCATGATTCAGGCGTTGAAAACGGTACTGCCCGCAAAGCAGTCGGTGAAGAAGCTGGAGCACCGCACCATCGTAAGAAACATGGACAGAGAAGGGACACTGGCTTTGCTGGGAGAATGCAGCAGGAAAAAGCAGGTGGCCAAGGAAAGACTTCTGCGGGAACTTTTGCAGCAGGAAACCATTCCCTATGAGTGGGTAACCGGGAAGTTGGGCGTTTCCGCCCAGACTGTAAAAAGCCTGGAAAAGGCAGAGGCAATCCGGGTTGTCAGCCGTATGGACTACCGTAATCCCGTGAAGCCGGAAGCAGTAAAAGAGCAAGGCACCGGGGATGTACGGAGTGTTTCGGAGGGCAGCACGGCGGAAAGTGCCGGAAATGATGGGAAGACAGTTTTGAAACTCAGCTTTGACCAACAGCGGATTGTTGACGAGGTTCTGCAGGATTTCCGCAGCGGTCGCCCGGATACTTATCTGATTCACGGTATTACGGGTAGCGGAAAAACGGAAGTCTATATGCGCCTGATTGAGGAGATGATTGCCATGGGAAAGCAGGCAATCGTCCTGATTCCTGAGATTGCGTTGACTTACCAGACGCTGCTTCGATTCTACCGGCGCTTTGGAGACCGGGTCAGCGTAATGAATTCTACCCTGTCACCGGGAGAAAAATATGACCAGTGTGAAAGAGCGAAGCAGGGCGAAATCGATGTGATTATCGGTCCCCGCTCCGCGTTGTTTACGCCCTTTCAAAATCTGGGTATCATCATAATAGATGAGGAGCATGAGGGCAGCTATAAAAGTGAATCGACGCCCAAATATCATGCAAGAGAGACAGCCATGCAGGTGGCAAGACAACACGGTGCGAGTGTAGTGCTGGGGTCGGCGACTCCTTCCGTGGAGGCTTATTTTCGGGCTGAGGCGGGAGAGTACAAGCTGTTTACCCTGCGGGAGCGTTTAACCGGCGGCAGTCTTCCCGATGTTTATATTGCAGATTTACGTACGGAACTTCGGGAGGGAAACCGTTCCATATTCAGCAGGAAGCTGCAGGAACTTTTGGCTGACCGGTTGGAAAAGGGCGAGCAGAGTATCCTCTTTTTAAACAGGAGGGGCTATGCAGGTTTTATTTCCTGCCGTGCCTGTGGGCATGTGATGAAATGTCCCCACTGTGACGTGTCTCTTTCGGAGCATAAAAACGGAAGGCTCATGTGCCACTATTGCGGATACAGTGAGCCAAAACCGACGGTTTGTCCAAAGTGCGGTTCGAAATACATCAGCGGATTTAAGGCCGGAACACAACAGATAGAGGATAAGCTGAAGCAGATGTATCCCGGAGTGCGGACGCTGCGCATGGATGCGGACACCACGAAGACAAAGGAAAGCTATACACAGATTTTGTCAGCCTTTGCCAACGGGGAAGCGGATGTACTGATCGGAACCCAGATGATTGTAAAGGGACATGATTTTCCGAATGTAACGCTGGTGGGAGTGCTGGCTGCAGACCTTTCGTTAAGTATTGGAGATTATCGCTCCTGCGAGAGAACCTTTCAGCTTCTGACGCAGGCCGTGGGTCGTGCCGGAAGAGGAGAGAAGCCGGGAGAGGCAGTGATACAGACTTATCAGCCGGAGCATTATGCGGTGACCTATGCGGCAAAGCAGGATTATCAGGGCTTCTATGCAGAGGAAATACTGTACAGGGAAATGATGGGTTATCCGCCTGCGGCGCATATGTTGGCGGTACAGGTATTCTCGAAAAATGAGCAGGCAGGTGAGAACCTGGCAAAACGATTGGCAGAGCAGGTGCGAAGTCGGGCAGCGTTGGAGGACTGTAAGTTGAAGAGCGCTCGTGCAGTAGGTGACAGCGTACAGGGGGAAACCTGTGCCACAGGTGGCTGTGCGGGGAATGACAGGAGCGTCGGGGAGATAAAAATCATGGGACCTGCAGCGGCAGGCATCGCACGAATAAATGATGTTTTTCGCTTTGTGTTCTACATAAAGTGTGAGAAATATGATAGATTAATAGCAATAAAGGATATGTTGGAAGAGAAATTGCAGGAATGGCAGCCGGTAAATGAATCGGTGCAGTTCGATTTCAATCCCATGAATACCATGTAAAAGGAAGGACAAAGGAAATGGCAATCAGAAACATACGTGAAATCGGTGAGGAAGTGCTCACAAAACGGTGTAAGGAAGTAACGGAGATGACACCCCGTACAAAGGAATTGATTGAAGATATGCTGGAAACCATGTATGAGGCAAACGGTGTGGGACTTGCAGCACCTCAGGTGGGAATTCTGAAAAGAATTGTGGTTATCGATGTAACCGGAGAAGACCCGTATATTTTGATTAATCCCCGAATCGTGGAAACAAGCGGCGAGCAGACGGGAAAGGAAGGGTGTCTTAGTGTTCCCGGTAAAGCGGGACAGGTAACAAGACCTAACTATGTAAAGGCGGTTGCCCTTGATGTGAATATGAAGCAGTTTGAGCTGGAAGGAACGGAGCTTTTGGCGAGAGCTATCTGCCATGAGCTGGATCATTTGGACGGACACCTGTATGTGGAAAAGGTGGAGGGACCTTTACAGGATGTGAATTACGATGAAGAGGATGAGGAAGAGTAAATGAAGATAGTGTTTATGGGAACCCCGGATTATGCGGCGGGTGCACTGGAGGCGCTGATAAAGGCGGGACATGAAATTGTTGCGGTGGTGACCCAGCCTGATAAGGCAAAGGGAAGAAGCAAAGAACTTCTGCCGCCCCCGGTAAAGGTTTGTGCTGTAAGTCACGGTATTCCGGTGTTGCAGCCTAAAAGGATAAAGGCGCCGGAGGCGGTTGCGGAGCTGAAGCAGTATGAAGCGGAGGTATACATTGTGGCGGCCTTTGGTCAGATTCTGTCACAGGAAATACTGGATATGCCGAAATACGGCAGCCTGAATATTCATGCCTCTCTGTTGCCGAAATACAGGGGAGCCTCTCCCATTCAGCATGCGATAATCGACGGAGAAGAAAAAACCGGCATTACTATCATGCAGATGGATGCGGGAATCGATACGGGAGATATATTGCATAAAAAGGAAATTGCCATCGCACAGGATGACACTTATGAGACCTTGCACGATAAACTGATGGTGCTGGGCGGCGAGGCAATCTGTGAGGCTCTTGTGCTTTTGGAGCAGGGAAAACTGGTTCCCGAAAAGCAGGATGATTCCCTCAGCTGCTATGCCCCTTTAATCGGAAAATCCATGGGGGCTGTGGATTTTGAAAAGGGTGCGGAGGAATTGGACAGACTGATTCGCGGGCTGACACCTTGGCCGGGCGGCTACGCGGGCTATAAGGGAAAACAGCTAAAAATCTGGAAAGCCGGTGCAATTTCCGTGGAGGAGAACAGGTATGCACCGGGCGAGATTGTTGCCGTGGAAAAGAATTCCTTTACCGTGGCCACGGGAAAGGGCGGTTTACAGATTTATGAGCTTCAGCTGGAAGGTAAGAAGCGCATGTCTGCCCATGATTTTCTGCTGGGCGTGAAGCTTGCTCCGGGAGAAAAGCTGGAGCAATATTGATTATGGTTTCCCGTGAACCGGTTGCGGTGAATGTTTGTTGAGTGTGTTTGGTAGGGCTACGAGAGTAGCGAAAAGGAGAAGTATATGCCGTATTTTTATTATGATTTTACCTATATTCTTGTTGTTATCGGTATGGTAATCTGTCTTGCGGCAAGTGCCGGCGTGAATGCAACCATGAAAAAGTACCACAGGGTGCGCAATGTGGCGGGAATTACAGGCGGTGAGGCAGCAAGGAGAATTTTGAATCAGGAAGGACTTTATCATGTCCAGATTGAGTGCCTGAAATCAAATTCCGGGGATCATTATGACCCCAGAACAAACACGGTTCGTCTGTCCTATGAGAATTTTAATTCTGCCACAGTAACAGCGGTAGGCGTAGCGGCGCATGAATGCGGACATGCCATACAGCATGCACAGGAATATGGTCCCTTAAAGTTCCGTTCGGCACTTGTGCCGGTGGTAAATATCGGAAGCAGACTGGGAATGCCCCTTATTTTACTGGGAGTACTGCTTAGCTGGAATCAGGTTCTGATTCAAATCGGTATCTGGGCATTTTCTTTGTCCTTGATTTTTCAGCTTGTGACATTGCCGGTAGAGTTTAACGCTTCCGCAAGAGCGGTAGAGAAGGCGGAAAGCTACGGGATTTTAACGGTAGCGGAAAATAAGGGCTGTAAGAAGGTGTTGTCTGCAGCGGCAATGACCTATGTGGCAGCGGCGGCATCCTCGGCATTACAGCTTTTGAGATTGATTTTACTGTTCGGCGGAAACCGCAGAAGGAGCGATTAACGTAGAGATGGCTGAAAATAGCAGAGAAATTGTTTTGGATATACTTCTGGAGCTGGAGCAGAAAAGAGAATATTCCAATCAGCTGATAAAAGCGGTTCTGGATAAATATGATTATCTGGACGCAAAGGAAAAGGCTTTTATCAAGCGGGTTTCGGAGGGAACCATAGAGCGCAGGATAGAGCTGGATTATTACCTAAATGCCTTTTCTACGGTGAAGGTACAGAAAATGAAGCCTCTTATCCGATGTCTTCTCAGGATGAGTGTTTATCAGCTTTTGTATATGGATGCAGTGCCGGACAGCGCGGTATGTAACGAGGCGTGCAAGCTGGCGGTGAGGCGGAAATTCCAGAATCTGCGCGGCTTCGTAAACGGAGTACTGCGAAATCTGGCAAGGCAGAAGGACGCACTACCTATGCCGGATGGGGAACGGGAACCGGTGCTTTATTTGTCTGTAAAGTATTCCCTGCCGGAATGGATTGTGGAGCTGTGGCTTTGTGAATATGGCAGGGAAATTACGGAAACACTTTTGCAGGGATTGATGGAAGTGCATCCGGTATCCGTGCGGTTTGCCGCAGGAATGGCGGAGTCGGAAAAGAAAGCATTGCTGGCAGGCTTTGAAGACAGCGGTACGGAGTGGGAACAGAGCCCGCTTTTGCCGGATATATATCTTTTGCGGAAATGTGCAGGGGTAAGCAGTCTGCCCGGTTTTGCGGAGGGGCGGTTTACGGTGCAGGATGCGAGTTCGGCACTGGCAGTATGTGCGGCGCAGCTTAAAAGCGAGGAC
>JAZQCX010000153.1:0-17050 GCA_045546495.1 Acetatifactor sp.
GGCGAATATAAGCTGACCTTGTCCCCCGATATGCAGGAAGAACTTTGTGTGATACAGAAAAAGTATATGCCTGAGGACCCGATGGAAAATGCCATTATGAACTATATTGCAGAGAAGTGTCCTCAATATGTGTGCACCAAAATGCTCTTTTATGAAGCACTGGGGCATTCACCACTTGATACATTAGAGTCATGGCAATCTAATGCTATTGGCGAAATCATGAATCAATCATTTAAAACAGAATACAGAAAAATATCAACTCATAACTTCCGCCAATACGGAGTTCAGCGTGCATGGGTTCGCATCACCACGCTGGAGGCAGAAGGATTTATGAGTGTACCACCCGAATTAGAGAAGGAACTGCCATTTGAGTAGACCTTCTCTTTCTTTGTGAACAAATAAACAGATAAACAGCTTAAAAACAAAATAGGAACTTACATAAACAGGGATTACTTTTATGCAACCTGTGTTTATGTGTTTGTAAAGCAGTTGATACCTTCCACGGCAGTGTATCGCTGCTTTTTTTGTTTGCTCATGTACAGGAGAACAATGGAAGAAAAGAAAGAGATACTATTATTACTGAAAAATTTGAAATATCAAAAAGAATCCTTGCAAGCACAAATGAAACTAGGTATCATTGATAATAGCGGTGCTAGACAAGAATTAGAATTGATAGCAAAAAAAGAACGAGCACTACGAAAACAGATGGTGCTAAACAATCATGTGACCGCAGATGGCACTCCTCGGTCCATTAGTCACCATGAGCCGACTCCTAATAACCCCAAGGAGTATTATAGCACGAAAATGCCTGATGGCAGGAAGGTAAAGGCTACTACCTATGATGGGCTTATTGATAAGCTATTCACTTACTATGCGGACGGAATATCAGATTTTTCCGTAAAATCTATTTTTACTGCCGCTCTGTATGAAAAGGAAGTGACTGAGAATCCCAAGGAAAATACCATTGAACGAAATAAGTATGACTTTGAGCGTTTTATCTCAGCCGGTCTTGCATCTAAGGATATCCGTACCATCTCAGAGATTGAATTAAAAAAATACATTCAAGAGTGGGTTAATACGGTACATCCTAAGCAAAAGGTTTTTCTTTCCTTTAAAGGCATTTTAAATCTCATATTTGGTTATGCATACGCTCACAAAATAATTGCGGAGAATCCTGTGGATTTTATCAAAAACAAGCCTTATATGAAATCCTGTGATACGAAAAGAGCAAAGCCGGAGGATAAAATATTGTCTCCGGATGAAATCGAATCACTTAAGGCAGAAGTAAGAAAGCGCATGACCATGAAAAAATATGGGAGCTACTACATCAATGGGTATGCCATGCTTTTTGCAATCGAAACAGGAGTCAGAGTTGGTGAACTATGCGCCCTTAAGTGGGAGGATATCACAGCTAACAGTATCCATATCCACTCACAACAATTGAATAAAAGTGTGGAAGGTGGAAAGGAATACTACCTCGTACCTTACACAAAAAACGAAAAGGGTGAATCCGAAGATGGCAGAGATTTTCCTCTTACCAAAAAGATAAAGGAACTGCTCCTTGAACTGAAAAGTAAGCAGGATACTCTTGGCATCCGGTCAGAGTTTATTTTCTGTCATGAAGATGGGGAATGGATTAAGACGGATGCTTATATAACCTTCCTTCGAAGATTGTGCCAATCAAAGAATTTCAATGTAACAAACAATCATGCACTGAGAATGTCGCTTAATTCAAATGTGCTCCTGCCTCTTGGAATATCAGCGGCGGACAGAGCTGCCATGCTTGGGCACTCCATCGAAACAAATCTTAAGTATTACAGCTTTGCACAAAAGGATTATTTAGACAATGTTAGAGCACTTCTTGATTCCGTAACCGGGGATGAACCTGCAGAGGCGCAGAATACAGCTCGTCCGAGAGGCAAGGGCACTGCACCGATAGAGGCGCAGGGAACCCTTGGGAACCCCTCAAACGTCATCAATTTTCCCAAAAAAGAAAGCCCAGAACACTTGAATTATCAAGTATTCTAGACTCTCAACCGACTGCGGAAGATGGGACTTGAACCCACACGGTGTAACCACCACAAGATCCTTAGTCTTGCTCGTCTGCCAATTCCGACACTTCCGCATACGCATCGCGCAGAAATTATATTACCACCATAAATCTGAATTGTCAATGTTTTCTTGAAAAATCTGAAAAAAAGGATATTAAACGATGATTCAGTTGTAAATTCCTGCGAATATGGTATGATAAAATAAATGTTTTTTCGACAAAATGATTTCAACATAAGATAAAACGAGGTGGCCTCATGGATATACTTTTGCAGATTGGTTTGGGACTAAGTGTATCATTTATAGCGGTATGGATGATTCTTATAAAAAGAAAGGCGTTCCGGTTAAAGCCCATCATCGGAGCGGCTTTGCTGACGGTTGCCTGCGGCGGCTTGATTACCGGCGGTATTCTGCGTCAATTGGAGCAGGAGGCACCTGAGGAAGTGATGTCCGCGAAGCAGATGATTTCATACTGTAATACGCTACTTGCCGCGAACGAGGTAGAAGAAGCGATAAAGCAGTTGAAGGCTTACAGTGCGGAATACGGCTACGATAACGAGGCCTCATATGTGATGGCAAAGGCAAAGGCTTTGACAGGGAATTACGAGGAAGCGCTGGGAATTTATAAACGTCTTTCCCTGGATGATAAGTATGCGGAAAGGATAGAAGATGAGCTGGAACTGTTAGAAAAGCGGGAGATGGCAGATGCTTCCTATCTGCCCATGATGGAACTGCTGGAAGCAAATGGGATGGAACCGGCGGACTACGGTTATACCCCGGAGTATGTGCAGACCATGGAAGAGGCGCTGGAAATTACAGACGAAGAGATAGCGGAGGAAATTATCGACCATATCGAAGACGAGTATGATACGGACGAATACGAAGAGTATATTGAGCTGGCGTCGGAAATTGACGGACTGTACAACAGTTATGTGAACTACGGCTATGGCAATTTGGGCGAAGAGGAAACGAAGCTGCTGGAAGATGCCATTGATGATTTAAAAGATGCGGAAGAGGACAAGCCGGAGCTTATGTATACCGGTCTGGTGAGTGATGCCAGACTAAAAGTTGCTTTGATTCAGCAGGATTATAAAGAATTTGCCGGGAATATCAGCGTAAGTTCCGGATACGAGGACCTTGTAATTGCTTCGGAACTGTATCTGAACGGAACCATTGACGAGGGTGACTTTTCGGATAAATACAAGACTGAATATGACGATGACAGCTTTTCACGTGTGGCTGACCAGCTGGAAATTTTGATGGACAGGCAGGAAGATAAAATTGCTGCCGCAGAGCTGCGTAAAATCGAAGAAATGAAAGATTCTTTGGATAAGGCGGAGGATGCTCCGGTACTGTATGCCTTGAAGGAGCAGTTAGACAATGAGCTGACAGACGGAAATACGGAAAGTTCTAAGATTGAATTAGCCATCTCGAAAATTGAGCATTATTATGAGAACGAGGCGCTTTCTAAGGAGCGGTTCAGCGAGGCGTTGCTAACGGGTAAGGATAGTGAAGACTACGAGTATGCTCAGGCAATGACAAAAATTGAGGGAATTTTAAACAGCACGGATTCTAATGAACTGCGCTATGTAGATACTTATGTGGAACAGGCGATTCATAGTTCCATGCCGCTTGACAGTTATGATATCGTGGCAAGAAGTGCTGCACCGAACGAAAACGTTGCAGAAGACGGGGAGCAGCAGGAAGACTTTTCTCAGATGCTGACCAACTATATCAGTGAATTAAAGAGCAGTATTGTAATCGGTCAGATTGATACTTCCGAATTTGAAACCGTAAAGGCAAGTGTTGCCATATCCAGCGATTATGCGAAGAACAGTAAGGAACTGAAAGAGATTTTAAAGGTCTATGACTGCGGTGTGGAGATTACGAACTTTGAAATCGAAAAGATAGAGTATGACAGCATGAAAACCATGCTGATTTGTGATGTTTCCGGCAGTATGGGACCGAGTATTGAGGATTTGCGAAGTGCGGTGAATCATTATGTGGAAAATCTGAAGGATTCTGAGCAGGTAGCGATTGTGTCTTTCTCGGATGGAATGCGCGGAAGTATTGATTTTACAAAGGATGTGGATGCGCTGCTTCAGTTTTCCGCTACCATGTGGGACGGAGGCGGAACACAGATTTATAATACGCTGCATGGTTGTATGAGTGGTATGGAAACTTCCGTGGACTGCAATGAAATTATTATTCTGATGACAGACGGTCAGGATGGTATGATTCGGGATATAGATACCATTAACAGAGAAATCGGTGCAATGGCAACAGATAAAGGAATTACTGTATACACAATGGGGTTGGGTAATGTAGATATGACTTATCTGGAAAACATTGCGGCGTGCTGTAATGGTGAGTTTGTATATGTTTCCGACAGTCAGAGCCTTGTTTCCTTTTACGGTATGTTACAGGGACAGGTAGATAACCAGTATCTGTTGACCTACAAAGCAAAGGATACCATGCAGGTAAATAACAGAACCTTGGAGCTGAGGCTGCAGGAGGATAATGTATTTGATGAGAAGTTCTATACCCTGCGGGTGGAGAATGAAGACGGAACCGTGACCAATCCTACCGTACCCGGAACCACACCCGGTTTGCCCGGAACCACACCGGGCTTACAGGCATCTGAACTGGCGATAACCGGACTGGATATCCGCAGTGCGTATAAGAGTAAGAGCGATATTACGGCGAATTTAAAGGGTAGCGGATTTACGGCGGATGCATCGGCTTCCATGAAGTTTATCGGTGACCTGGAATATGATATTGCCATGGAATATGTGGATGAAAGTACTTATAAGGTCACGATTCCTTCTTCTCTGGCAGTGGGCACCTATCATGTGGAAGTAGCGATAGGGGATAAAAAAGCATACCTAGTAGATGCATTTTCACTGTGGGCGGCGGGAGACACCAAGACCGTAAAGTACGGACCATATACGTTTACGGCGTCTTCCGTAAAGAAAACAAAGAATGTAACGGTGCTTTCCGGTAACGTAACCATGAACGGCTGGCTGACCTTTAACGGAGAGGTAACGTTAGAGGGTGACCTGAAGCAGGATGCGCAGATCAGGATGACAGAAAACAGCGGTTCTTATGTGGTGTTTGATTCTGCCACGGCAACGGGAGTTGGTGCGTTTTTCGCGGAAAAAGGCATTGCTTTCAATATGCCGGCGTTGGGAAGCTTTACGCTGTATAATGATTTCCTGAACAATTACGATTACTCAACTTATCAGGTGGATTCCATCCGGACAATGCCTTTGAAGATATATAATCTGGTAAATTTCAGCTCGCCGGTGATTAAACTGTACCCGGACAATATTAAGCTGGAATATTCAGAGGGAACTACAATACTTCCTTTTCAGGATGCTATTTTTAAGGCGGCGGATATTCCGAATCCTTTCTCCTTTAGTGCAGAAGGGTCTGTTGTGGTGACCAACAAGAATGTCGGAATCATTGTGGATATTGACGGTGAACACAAGGAGGCAGAGTATAAGCAGTTCAACGTATTTAATGCGCCGATTTATCTTGATTTGAATAAACTGAAGATATCTATCAATACCCTCGATCATGAATATACCTTTGGCGGATTGATTAAGATTGCGTTTATTGATTTTGGACTGGGAGCGGAGGTTAACTTAAAGGGATTTGCGTTGGACGGCTTTATGATTACCATTGACAGTGAAAAAACCCTGATGTTAGGGCAGGTGCCTGTTACCTTCAGCAATGCTCGTTTTGGCGCGGAGAATATTATAGAAGCTGTAAATAATAATGATTTCGGAAATGTGATGCTGAAAGGACAGCTGGATATCGGAGTTGCTAAAGTGTCGGCGTTTTTCCCCGCAGTTAAGAAATATGTGGGCGATATGAGCCTTGCATCTTTAAGTGATGCGACTATCGCAATGCGGTGGAAACCGTTTACGTTAAGCACCAGTGCAGAGATGAAAATTTTTGATGAGTTCACACTGGCGAAATCCTCCTTTGTCATGGGAAATTACACCTATTCCAACAGACTGCTCGGGTTACAGAATAGAGAAGTAGTAGGCTTCTCCAGTGAAATGAAGCAGGGCTTTATGTGGGATATTGACAAATGTCATATTGATATTTCCGGTACCGGAAATGTGACCGGAAACAATAAATTTATAGGAATTCAGTATGAAGGTACGGCAGAGATTAAGATCGATTGGTGGCTTTTTGATCCGAAGGAGAAAAAGTCGGGTACAATTCTGGCGGGTGTATTCTATACGGAGCAAAATGAACCCCAGTTTACGGTGGCGGTTGCGTATGTAAACTGGCTGGGACAAAATAAGAAGCTTTACTATTATATCGATAAGAACGGAAAAACCGGCGATAAGAACGGTAAGTTATAAGGGAGGGAACGAGAATGAAATTATTAAAAAAACTAATCGGAAAAATAATGCTCCCTCTTTTTGCAGTGCTTTTGTGTATGGCGCAGCCGCTGAATGCCCGGGCAGAGGTAGTGGAAGCGGATTTGATCACGTTGGAGGAGCAGCGTGACCTTACGGTGATGTTTACCTACGAGGGGGAACAACCGGAGGTGGTGTTTATTTCTCCCGACGGTGCGGAGTACGGAGAAGGGATTTCCGATGAAACGGAGTTTGTGTCAGCACACGGAGAAGGCTGGAGTACCTATAAGGTGCTTGGAGCGCAGGCAGGTACATGGCGTGTCCGTTGCGATAAAAAGAACAATGAGTTTGTAGACTACAACTTCGTGGAAGAGGTGGATGGTCTGGTAATCCGTCGATTTGAGATTGCCGGAATAGAAAACGGACAGGCAAAGCTCTCCTTCGACGTGGCTTTCGGAGAAGAGGAGGCATTGTGGTATCGGTATACAATTACTGCTATTGCAGGCGAAGATGAAAGTGCCGGAAAAGAGCTTGCGTCGGGAAACAACTACACAGGAACCACGGTGGAAACTACGGTGAATTTGGGGCAGCTCTCAAGCTATAACGGATATCGTTTGCTGCTGGAGGTGTGGGCAACAAAAGGGTTGGAGATGTTTGACTCCATGTTAAGTGCCCCCTTTGATTATGTGAACCCCAATACGCCTGCTTCCATGGAAGGCTTCCGGACGAAACTGAACGTAAGTGACAACGTTTGTGAGCTGGACTGGTCAGAGTTTGCTAAGGGTTGGGGTGCCGAATACGATTTGGTAGTATTTGCGGACGGCGATACCGCGGAGCCTGTTTATACAAATACTTCATCGGCATTAAAAGATATGTTCAGCTATCCTGTGGGGACACAGAAGTTGTCGGTTCATCTTTATTACAAGCAGAACGGAGTTTTGGCAGAGCCTTTTACCAAAGAAATCGATTTGACCGACGGAGAATTTTTGAAACTGGTGACGCCGGAAATTACGTCAAATTCCCAGTTGGAGCTGGCGTATCATGTCATTGATGCATCGGTTTTGAGTGTGACCGTAAACGAAGAGCAGGGTGAGTATCGGATACAGGACACCGGCTCCCTGTATTTCCCGTTAAAGAGCGGAATGAACAGTGTGGAAGCTTCTTTTGCGGGAAGGGATGACATTACCTACTGCGTGAAGGATGAAATATACCTTGACACAACGCCTCCGGTATTGACTCTGTACGAAAATTTGGACGGAATGACTTTTCAGACGGATAAGGCAGTCATCTCCGGTTCCGTGAAAAATGCGGCGCAGCTGCTGATAAACGATATGTCGGTGACGGTAGGTGAGGACGGAACCTTTTTGCAGGAGATTATGTTAAACGAGGGGGCAAATTCTGTTACGGTTGTAGCCAAGAGCGCATCGGGTGTGGGGGTGTCAAGAACCATGAACATTACGCGGAAAAGCGGTAATGTAATTGTAAATGAAAAGAACAATTTTCTGCCCCTGTTAATTTCGCTGGCAGTAAGTTTTTTCATCATTCTGTTTTCATTGATTTTCCTGCGTAAAGACATCAAGGCGAAAAAGCCTGCGTCTTATCGCCGGTTTGCGGTGAAGCTTGGAATTTTGGCGATGCTTTTTGATGTTGTCAGCATTGCGGCGTTTGTTTACTTTTACCTTTTCAACAGCAGTACGAAGTATATGGAACTGGTGAATGAATCCATCGCAAAGGCGGTACGTTATTTGGATTATCAGGATGTTGCCTTTTTCACGATGATAATTCTCACGGGAATTCTTGTACTGAATGTAGTTGTAGGGCTGATTGCAAAGACGATAGGAAAGAAGACTCACGCTGCCTAGGTTTGTCGGAACAGAAGATAAAAATTGTATCGAAAAAAGTAGTATCGAAAAGCTCCCATGTGCGGGAGCTTTTTGTAGACATAAGCTGTCTCATGCAAAAAACAGTGACTTTGCTCGCTTGATGTCCTGTTTTTTGAAGCGGAGAAGTGGTAGGTTGTAACCGAAGGAGGAATGTGCAATGAATATGCAAAAGATTAGCAATTTCCTGAAGGAACTGAGAAAGGAAAAGAATTTGACACAGGAACAGCTTGCGGAAATTATGAATGTGTCAAGGAGAACGGTATCCAGATGGGAAACAGGCAGCAGTATGCCTGACCTTGATGTTCTTATGGAACTTGCGGACTACTACGAGGTGGAACTGAGAGAATTATTAGATGGAGAAAGGAAAAGCGAGCAAATGAATAAGGAATTGGAAGAAACGGTACGGAAGGTTGCGGATTACAGCAACGAGGAAAAGGACAGGGTAATGAAGCGGATGCACTGGCTGTTTATTGTAACGGCTTTGTTTATGTCATGTATGTTTTGCATGGTATTGGTAGTTGATGAAATGACACCGCTGTATGATTTCCTGTATGGAATGGCAAACGGTATGTGCTTCGGCATGGTGATTGTAGGAATTATTATAACAGGAAAGCACGTGCAGAAAATCCGCGCATGGAAGCTGGGGCTGCTTAGAAAGATGTCGGGAGAGGACGGCATCAATAAGCAACTGTAAGACGATTTGTCAGTATAGGCGGATGAAAGATGACATATTAGGAATCATGCGGTGCGATGATAAATGCCCCGGCGTAAGAGCCGGGGCATACTTATTAGCAACCGAAGTTAAAGAAATTGCAAAGAGTGCTAAATAACTCGGAACAGCTAGTAATGAAAAAACACATAGTTTCGTCCTCCTTATTTTCTTATTTGCCTTAGCTAAGCACATGAGAATTGTAACAATTTTGTAACATTTAAACAATAGGAGATTATTGGAAATCAGTTGCATGAACATTCGGAAACATATTTTTCCCATACCTGCGGGAATTTGTCGCGGATGAAACGGGCATAGGAACAATCCGGAATCTGAATCATATCCTTCTCTTTTAAATAGTCAACAAGACCGGAATACCACCAGGCTAATTGTTTCTCGGTTTTTTCATGAAAATGTCCAATCCGCATTTTACCCTGTGCCACATAGTCCATAAATAAATCGTATGCGTTTTCGATGCGGACGCAGTTTACTACCGGCAGCGGAGAGGTAGCCAGTCTTGCACAAGGGATGTTTTTGAAGGGAATTACTTGATTTTCTTCTGCGTTTACTTCGTATAGATATCCGCTGACGCCGTCGGACACTTCCTTGAGTGCACTTGGATAAAGCTCGTGATAGATGGGGATGCTGCTGTTTTTCTCAAAACCGTAGGGAAACCAGTAGAAAGGTTTCTCTACTGCATTGCACAGATAAAAGGCGGCTACAACATCAATGGTAGTCATATAAATATATGTCTGTCGTGGTCAGCCTGTTTTGGCTCCAATATTTGAATGTTGCCTACGTTGCTGCCGTGGTAAAGTTTCATGGTGCTATCTTCCTTTCAAAGAGTTCTTTATGTTTTGTTTTCGAGGAATTCTTCTATGGCATTTTTGTGTCCTGCGGTGAGGGATTTTTTGTGGTATTTTTCAAGCTCTGCGGCGTGGAACTCTTTTATGGTATTTTCCTAAATCCTGCGTAATGGAATCTTTTTATGTAAGTTTTTATATTGAGTGGTGTGTTGCTTTTTATTATGAATAGCCCGTGGCAGAAATACAAGGCTTGATATTTGTTTTTCGTTATGATATATATTATACATGCAAGAACAGCGGTTTCTGCCATGAATCTGTAGTCACAGCGTTTTCCGCCCTGAATCTGTAGTTACAGTGGTTTCTGCCATGAATCTGCAGTTGTAGCGGTTTTGTGTTGGAACTGTGGCGGTATAATGTGGTTTTGGCATCTAAAATTCCGCCGGAAAGAAAATTAGCTGTTAAAAATGTTTGCAAGCATCTAAAATGTCGATAATACAGGAATCTAACTGCCGTATAGCTTTGAAAAAAGAGCAGGCGGCATCTAAAATCATTCAAAATTCAAATACTATCTGCTGAATTGTCCACTACTACCTAAAAGAATTCTACTTTCATCATCTAAATTCTAATCTATTTATAAATCTATCTGCTGAAATGCTTCAATAGGAACGCAAATGAGCGTCTAAAATCATTCCAAAATAGAAAACTAAACGTTGAACAAGGGGGAGTTGCATGGAGCAAATAAATGAAAAATTAGAAGCGAGAAAGAAATACTTGTTACAACTGAAGGAGGAAAAAGAGAGAGAACTGAAACAGATGCCGATCGGGACTTTGCGAATATGCAGACATGGTAATAAAACACAATACTATCATAGGAATGACCCGAAGGACGTTAGCGGCGTTTACATCAGAGAAAAAGATATCGGGATTGCCCGGAAGCTGGCGCAGAAAGATTATGACAGAAAAGTTCTTAACAGTATTGAAGAGGAATTGCGGGCAATCGAAAAATATATGAATCATTATCCGAAGGCTTGTCCGGAGAAAATATATGAGAAACTGCATGTAGAGCGACAAAAATTGATTGCTCCGATTTTGGAACCGGAAGAACAGTACATTCGGAATTGGGAGGCTGTTGAATATCAGGGAAAGGATTTCTATGAAAACGGACCGGAATTCTATACTGTGAGAGGCGAGCGGGTGCGGTCAAAGTCGGAAATGATAATTGCAGATATGCTGTGTAGAGAGGGGATACCCTATCGGTATGAATGCCCGGTTCATATGAAGGGATGGGGCGAAATATATCCGGATTTTACAGTGCTGAATGTAAGAACGCGAAGAGAAATGTATTGGGAGCATCTTGGGATGCTGGATGAGTCTTCCTATGCTGAAAAAGCAGTACAAAAAATAGAGCTATACGAGCGGAATGGAATTTTTCAAGGGGAAAAGCTGATTCTTACATACGAAACAAGGAAGTGTCCGCTGAATCAGAAGACTCTGAGGCATCATGTTGAGAGATATTTAAAGTAGTAATTTCAAGGAGACTGTCAGAACATTACGGAGAAATTAAGCGAAGTTGATGAAGAACCTGTCTGACGAACGGAAGAAAATTTGCGAGACGGTTGATGGAGAACTCGTCTGACGACAGGGGAGAATTCTCCAGATAACGCCTTGACAAATTTTGCATATTTGTATACAATACTCATGATAGTGTAGAGGTGTTTGAGCAGAAGCCAGTACCCGATTAAAGTGTTTCAGAGAGCTGTTGGTTGGTGAAAAACAGTAACGCGGATTTCGGTGAATTCTTTCTGTGAGCTGTGGGCTGAAGGCATGTGGCTGCGTAGGCTTAACCGGGAGCGACCGTTATATCGCAGGGTGTGATTGCACCTATTGAGGCTCTTTCCGTGAGGATGGAGCGAAGCAGAGTGGTACCTCAATTGATAATTGACCCTGCATTTTCCGAAAGGAAGATGCAGTTTTTTTATTATAGGAAAGATATTGCAGCACTGGCGAGTGAAGGACTTTCCTGTAATGAAAAACGCGAGAGTCCGCAAGCGGACGCCTTGTTCTACAAATGATTTTTCGCGGCAAAGCCGTGTAAAATAGAAACTTCAAAAGGAGAAAAGTGGTATGAAAAAGTTTGGTTCTTTAGTATTGGCGCTTGCATTGAGCGTAGGTGCATGTTTGGGTATGACAGCATGCGGTGACAAGACTGACTACAGAGTAGGTGTATGTCAGCTGATGGAGCACGAGTCTTTGGATAAGGCAACAAACGGTTTTATTGATGCTTTGACCGAGGAACTTACCGCGGCAGGCAAGACCGTAGAATTCGATACACAGGTGGCAGGTGAGGCGAACCTTTGCAGTACCGTTATCAACACTTTTACTGCGAAGAAGGTAGATTTGATTATGGCAAATGCTACCCCGGCTCTTCTGGCAGCAGCAAACGCAACCTCATCCATTCCTGTACTGGGTACTTCCGTAACGGATTACTCCGATACCTTTTCCGGCAATATTCCTGCTAACGTGACAGGTACCTCCGATGCGGTTCCCTTTGACGAGCAGGCAAAGATGATGATTGATACGCTGGGGCTGGTTGCAGGAGATAAAGTAGGTGTTCTGTACTGTACCAACGAGTCTAATTCCCTGATCCAGTACAATGCGGTTAAAGAGCTGTTCGAGGCAGAGGGTATTGTTGTTACCCCTTATACCTTCTCTGAGACAACCGAGCTGCAGGCATTGGTAACCTCTCTGGCAAATGAGTGTAAGGCACTTTATGTTCCTTCCGACAATACGGTTGCTCAGAATGATACAATTGTAGGAACCATTTGTACCGAGAAGAATATTCCCGTGTTTACCAGCTATGGCGGTGCAGTTTGCTATGCAAGTCTCGCAATCGACTACTATGAGCTGGGAAGAGAAACCGGAAAGATGGCAGCAGAGATTCTGCTGGGTAAAAAGACCGCAGCTGACTTTGAGGTAAAGACATTGACTCCCACCGTTGTATACAACGAGGAGCTTTGTGCGCAGCTTGGCATTACGGTTCCTGCTAACTAACAGATAATCAGAGGTGAATCATGGCGTTCTTATATGCGATGCCCGGAGCGGTAGCGGAGGGGCTAATCTGGGGATTGATGGCAATCGGTGTCTACATATCCTACAAAATACTTGATATTGCGGATTTGACCGTGGATGGCTCCATTTGTACCGGAGCATGTGTTTGCGCGGTTTTGATTACAAACGGAGTGCCTGTATGGGTGAGTGTGCTGGTAGCGTTTCTGGCAGGTATGCTGACCGGTGTTGTGACGGGACTGTTTCATACAGCCTTGGGAATTCCCTCTATTTTGGCGGGTATTCTGACGCAGTTGATTTTGTACTCGGTAAACCTGTCCATTCTTGGCGGACGTTCCCTTGTGGCGATTGATGCCCGTTCCACAAAATTGTTACTCCACATGAGCGATAATCCGGGCGCTATTCTGGCAGCAGGACTGATGATTGTGGTAATCATCATCGGACTGTGGCTGTTCTTCTACACGGAGATTGGTTTAACACTGAAATCCACGGGAGATAACCCGGATATGAGCCGTGCCCAGGGCGTGAACGTAAAACTGAATAAGGTAATCGGTCTTGCCGTTTCCAACGGTATCGTGGCATTTTCCGGAGCACTTTTGGCGCAGTACAAGGGTTCCGCGAACATCAATGACGGCCGTGGTGCAATTGTAATCGGTCTTGCGGCAATTTTTATCGGTCTTTCTGTATCCTTGAAGATTAAGCCTAACTTTGTTGTGAGCCTGATTGGCGTTATCGGCGGCGGAATCGTATATTATGTGATTTACAATTTTGTTGTGTTACTGGGCTTAAAGACGGATTTCTTAAAGATGCTTTCCGCGATTATTGTAGTACTGTTCCTTGCGGTGCCGTATCTGAAAAACGAGTATTTCGGAAAAAACAAATATGTAAATGCGTCGCTCATGAATGAGAATAACGCGGGAGGTGACAACAATGCTTAAAATCACCAATCTGCATAAAACCTTTAATCCCGGAACGGTCAATGCGAAAACTGCACTGAACGGTCTGAATCTTACGCTGGAGGACGGCGATTTTGTAACCGTAATCGGCGGAAACGGCGCGGGAAAGTCTACCATGCTGAACGCCATTGCAGGCGTATGGAAGCCGGACTTCGGAACCATCGAGATTGACGGCGTGGACGTAACCGCTATGCCGGAACATAAAAGAGCAAAATTCCTGGGAAGAGTATTCCAGGACCCCATGAAGGGAACCGCACCTGATATGGAAATTGCGGAGAATCTGGCGATTGCCGCCAGAAGAGGAAAGAAGCGTAAGCTCGTCTGGGGTGTACGAAAGGCAGAGAGAGAGCACTACAAGGAGCTTCTGGCCACCTTGGAGCTTGGTTTGGAAAGCAGACTTTCTTTTAAGGTGGGGTTACTTTCCGGCGGACAGCGTCAGGCAATCACCCTGCTGATGGCAACCTTGAACCGCCCGCAGCTGTTGCTTTTGGATGAGCATACCGCAGCACTTGACCCTAAAACCGCAGCAAAAGTATTGGAAATTACCGATAAGCTTGTTACGGAAAATAAGCTGACAACACTGATGATTACCCATAACATGCACGATGCCATTGCCCACGGCAACCGTCTCATCATGATGCATGAGGGACGCATTGTAGTAGATGTGTCGGGTGAGGAAAAGAAGCAGCTTACAATCAATCAGCTTCTTGGTCTGTTTGAGCAGGCAAGCGGCAGCGAATTCACCAGTGACAAGGTGATTCTGTCGAAGTAGTCGGTGGGCTCGGCAGTTGTTTTCAATTCAGAATCATGAGAGTAAGGAGTAAATCGTGGAGCGTACTTCAAGGTTTACTCCTTAAAATTTAGGCTTTGAGCGTCTTGGTGGGGAAAATGAAAATTCTGCTCTCTTTTTTTGTGCAAATAATGAGAGGAAAGAAGATAGCGTTGCAGTTATACTTATGTTGATGATAGGAGTATTCAAAATGGAGTGGATTGAAAGATTAAATCATGCAATAGGCTACATGGAAGAACACCTGAAGGATGATATTGACTATGGGCAGCTTGGAAAAATCGCCTGCTGTTCGGCATATCATTTTCAGAGAATGTTTACCTATATGGCGGGTATGCCGTTGTCGGAATACATTCGAAGAAGAAAAATGTCATTGGCTGCGGTAGAGCTACAGGGCGGTGATAAAAAGATTATTGATGTTGCCGTTGAGTATGGATATCAGTCGCCTACTGCTTTCAACAGGGCATTTCAAAGTGTTCATGGTGTTGCACCCTCCGCAGTAAAAAACGAAGGTGTATCTGTAAAATCCTATCCTCCTATCACATTTAAGATTACGGTAAAAGGAGTAGAGGAAATGAACTATCGAATCGAGAAAAAAGATGCTTTTCGCATCATAGGTGTATCGCAACCCCTTGATAAAGAAATTGAGAATAATTTTGCTGTTGTTCCTACAATGTGGCAGGAGGCTGCCGTAAACGGAACAATTCAAAAGCTGGCAGGCTTGATGGATGCAGCCCCTATGGGACTTTTGGGTGTGAGTGCCTGTAATCATCCGGAGCAGTGGAAATATTTTATTGCTGTTTCAAGTACAAAGGAAGCCGAAGAATTTGAGGAATATACGATTCCTGCCGGTACCTGGGCGATTTTTTCGGGAGCAGGCACAAACCAGTCTATTCAGGAATTGGAGCAGCGTATTGTGACGGAGTGGCTTCCTACATCGGGATATGAATATGCCAATGCCCCTGATATTGAGGTTTATCTGAATCCCGACCCTCAAAACGCACAGTATGAGGTATGGATACCTGTAACAAAAAAGTAAGTAGAAAAAGAAGAGAATAATAAAGAAGAGTAGAAATAAAGAGAACCCCCGCCCACTTTGTGTAAGTGCGCGGGGGTAAAGTATTAGCGGTTAATCCGATAGCCGCTGAATTTTCCTACGGTAGCGCGTAACAGGAATACGGATTCCTCGTCTTTCTTGTAGAGAGGCTCAATTACGGTACCGCTTTCGAGGGCGGTGATGCTTGCGGCGTCCTTGATGTGAAGCTCGTAGTCGCAGTCTCTGGTATCGGCGTCTACGTAGGGGTAGGTTACGAAGGTGTCATTATCGTAAGCGAACAGGCTAATCATAGGGTTACCGGAAAGGTAAATGCCGTTCACTGAAAATTCCTTTCGCATACGGTTCAAAACTATGTTGGGGTACTTCTTTATGTCGCAGAAGGCCTCGGGAACAACCAGGGTATACAGCTGACCTGCGCCGTAGGTATCTACTGCAAACAGGGTAAAGGCTTCCTCGCCTGCGATTCCCTTACATACAGCACCCCAGGTGGCGTTGTTGCGGAATTCCATAACGGGTACAGTAACCGGCTCTGCGCCGTAAGCGCGTTCCCAACGGTTGCCAAAGGCTGACATTTCGGCGGCATAATCCCGAACGGTTCCCTTGCGTCCGCGGTCGCGGATAGAGGTCAGCTCCTTCAGACCCTTATCAAGAGTTGCTTTTACGAAGCCGCTGGTAACGATTGCCTTGTGACCGGATGAAACATAGCGTTCCAGCTTTTCGATGATATTCTCATCGTAGGCGGAGGAAGCAGTCAGCAGCATAGCGGGAGCGTTTTCTTCAAACCAAGGGGTTGTTACAATGGGGAAGCCGTGCATGCCGAGGAAATCCTGTACGTTGTCCTCGCCCTGGGAGGCGTTTGGAATGTAGCAGGGAATACCTGTGGGAGTACCTAATTCGGACAGAAGTGCGTCCAGTTTATCCAGCATAAAGCCCAGAGCAGGCACATTTACGGAATCTACCAAGGCCTGGAAGCAGAACATCATCATCTCCCGGGGCTTTGCAAAAGCGGTGAGGTAAGCCTGTTCCAGATAATAGTCCAGAATCCGGCAGTCAAAGGGGTCAAACCACCCGCCGCCGTTTCTTTCGGGAGCCATAGCCTCCAAATACCGCATCAGGGAGAAGGACAGATAGCGGGGCAGATGCTGGTCTGTGTTTACGGGATCACGGGTTTCGGTTCCGGTGTAAATAGAATCAAAGATATCCTTCTGGGTAAGCGGATCATATCCTGTTTCCTGATAGGATTCCATCCAGTTAGGATATTTTATGGTTATCTTACAATCGGGAGCGATAGCCTTTGCGGGAGCAATGACATACTTCTGCGAAGCCTTGTACATAAGATCGCAGCGGTAAGCCTGCCAGCT
>JAZQCX010000154.1:0-7601 GCA_045546495.1 Acetatifactor sp.
GACTTAAAAGAAACCGGAATAATCGCCGTGCATGGGAGCTACATTATAGTTAAAAGTGTGAAAATTATGTTCACCGCGTTCAGCTACGAGACCAAGCGCAAGCCGTTCACCAATCCCCTCACATCGGAACGCATAGCAAAACATGGGAGGAGTCATAAATATAGATGGGCGACAGCATCCTACACTTGCCCGGAAATGATATCCTTCAGACATGGAGTACGGGCGGCACGGGAAAAAGCCTTCAGAAAAATCATAGCCACTGCCGTATCCGGGTTTATCTGTATTGCCGGAGAAATAGTTGACACTGTCCACTCTTCCTTTTCCTTTGATTTTGACATAATAACGGAAACGCAGATATGTACAGCAAAGAGTATATTCCTTTTCCCAAAGCTGGCTTTGGTTTGTCCAGGTGAATATTGCCTCACCTTGTTTAACCTCGGACGATGCAAGACGAGGGATTGAACTCTCCGAATCCGCAGTAACAGAATCATCATCATTGGTAACAGGGACGGCAGTACGAATATCCAGGGATGCGAACACCGTTCCGCAAATGATCACATCCACAATATGTCCCCGAATCATAAGCTCATAGGAAGCGCCTTTTACATGAAAGGTACCGTCCTGATTCTTTGTTATCATATCTTTCCTCCTTAATGTCTTTAAAAGCTTCCGATAATTAAGGGTTTGCATCATATCTTTTTTATACTTGCATTATGAAATCCTTTCTCCGGGAGCGGTTTCCATCCGAAAAGTGCAATCCCGGAGACTACAGAATCTTACATAATAAGTGTACCATGGACCGGTTTTTCGTACAATCAATATATTGTTCTGTTTTTTAGACTTCTTGCTTTCTTGCGTTTCCTCGCCGAATACAAATAATGCCCCGGGGAAGAATCCGGGGCTGCGTTTTTCCTGTTTGGCTAAATCAATCAGCCTCTGCCCGGATAAACCTCTTCCATTTTCTTGTAAGATAGTGTATAATATGGTTATCCAGCAAAAGCCTCCAAAAATACGACCCAACAACCAAGAACCGCTGTGTGAAAGGACGAAATATGATGTTTATTGAAAGCACCCTGTGGAAGGACGGAAAGGAACGCTGTGTAACATTCAGCTACGATGACGGAAGAATAGAGGACGTACGTCTGGTTGCGCTTTTCAATAAATATGGATTGAAGGCAACCTTCCATTTGAATAACCCAGGCTTTGATGAACATTTCAGACATTTAATTGGAGCTCCGGAATTTGTCGATCCCGATATGTACAAGGAGATCTACCGAGGGCATGAGATATCCTGTCATGGCTCACAGCATCCCTTTTTTGTCTACACTCCAGATGAATATATCCGCCGTGAGATATATGAAAACCGGGTTTTCCTTGAGAAAAAATGCGGATACCCTGTTCGTGGAATGTCCTACCCTTTCTCAAGTTACAATAACAGAGTAGTAGAAGTGCTCCGCAACGCAGGAATGGAGTATGCGAGAACCGCGGTTGACACCATGGGTTTTGCACCGCCTACAGACTTTATGCGCTGGAATCCCACCTGCCACCACACCAAGGCAACAAAGGATCTTTTTGATCAGTTCATGTCGCCTATGGCTTATGACTTTATGCGTCTTTACTATATCTGGGGTCATAGCTGCGAGCTCCAAACGGAAGATGCGTGGGCACGTATGGAGGAAATTTGTGAAACCGTCAGCGGAAATGATAGCATCTGGTACGCGACAAATATCGAAATCGCTGATTACCTGAACGCAATCCGTGCACTTCGTTTTTCGGCAGATTGCGGTATTGTGTATAACCCTTCCGCAACAGATGTGTGGATCAAAGCAGATCATGTTCCCGTTTGCATCCCCGCAGGAAAAACGGTAACTTTGTAAGGATCCCGCAAATAAGAACTAAAACTTCCGGAAAGCAGACGAGGTCATCAAGCTATGATTTATTCCACAGTTTCACTGAATGGCACATGGGAAATGGATTATTCCCCAAAGGCGCACACAGAAACTGCCGCACCGACGTTCCGCGGTACTGCCATTGAAGATTGCGTTCCCGGATATTGGGAAGATATGTCCGAGGTTTTTGAAAAAGCAGGTCTTTCGCCTTCAATAAACCCTCAGTATAACGTCCAAAGCTATCCGATTAGGGGCACAGCGCCTGACATGCTTCTTCCCAATTTCCTTGGGAATTTCCTGTACAGAAGAAGTTTTTCCCTAAGAAGCACGCAAAGTCCCTGCGTTATCCATTTTGACGGTGTGCAGAACACCGTTGTTGTATGGCTCAACGGATCATACATTGGGCGGCACGAAGGGTATAGCGCGCCTTTTGATTTAGAGATCCCTTCCGGAACGATAGTCGATGGAGAAAACGAAATCATTCTGTCTGTATCCAACTTTCAACTTATCGGCAATGACGGCCAGCCAGTTTCCGGCCTGACCAACAGAGCAGTCAATGCTTGCACCGGCGGAATAACCGGTAACGTGGAGCTTCGTTTTTATACGTGCCCCCTTAGAGACGCAACTGTGTTGGTATCCGATGATTGTTCCGAAATTGAAGTGCGCGTCAGCGCTGTAGAGCCGGCAGTGTTTCAGTGGTCTGTGTGGGACGGAGTCAACCAGATAAAAAACGGTGTCAGCACAGGTAATTTCTCCTTTGCGGCGGAGGGTCTGGATCCTTGGGCCCCGGATCATCCTAAGCTTTATCGTCTGGAAATAAGCTGCTGTGGAGGAAAGCTGTCACAGGTTTTCGGTTTGCGGCGGCTAACGGTTGATGGCGTACATTTGAAGCTCAACGGCGTCCCCTTCTTCCTGAGAGGCATCTGCGAGCATTGCTACTACCCCGATTCCGTGCACCCAACGGATGATATTTCTTTTTACCGTAATGTCATTCAAAAAATAAAGTCCTTAGGATTCAACTTTATCCGCTTTCATACGCATATTCCACCGGTTTCCTACATGGATACAGCGGACGAATTGGGTATTCTTCTGCATGTGGAATGCCCGAATAACACCACTCTGGAGGAATGGACAGAAATCGTAGCTTACTGCAGCAAGCATCCTTCGGTGGTGATTTACTGCTGCGGAAACGAGTTGATGATTGATGAGCCCTTCATTGATTATCTGCGCAACTGTGCGGATGTTGTACACAAAGAAACGGATGCCTTATTCTCCCCCATGAGTGCGCTGCGGGGCTTGGAGTATTTCTGGAGCGAACCGGGAATCGACAAAAAAACCTGCGATGTACCTTTCAAGCACCACCCTGAGCGTTTTCAATCCCTGGGACGCTTTTCGGATGTATATAGCAGTTATCACGCAAAGGGGCTATTCAGCTATGATTCCATGAACATTGATTGTGAAGAGTTTGACCGTTGGAGCGACGTCTATGGAAAGCCCCGCATTACACACGAAATATGTATTGATGGCACCTACACAGATCTAAGTCTAAAACCGCGGTACAAAAACTTGCGGATCGGCAAAACAGATTATTTTGACTCAATAGAACGACACCTTTCCCAAAAAGGCATTCTGGATCGCGCCCCGGCATATTTTGAAAACTCGTCTCAATGGCAGCGCCGTAATCGGAAATACTGTTTCGAGGCTGCCAGAAGGTGCGACTGTTTGGCCGGCTTTGATTTTCTGGGTCCCATCGATACCCATTGGCACACATTTGGATACGATGTCGGAATGATGAATGAGTTCTACGAACTCAAGCCGGGAGAAACAGAAAGAAATGTGCGCATGTATAATTCCGATACCGTTCTTCTTACGGATTTGGAAAAAAACGTGAACTATTACAGTGCGGACACCCTCTCTTTTGGAATCTACGTTTCTCACTACGGAAAGGATTCCATCAGCAACGGCTGCATTGAAGCATCCCTCACGGCTGGAACGAATGTGATCTTTAAAAAGGAGGTGCAGGTCAGAAGCATAGAAAACGGCACGCTTACAAAGGTGTGCATGATTTCCGAGCCTCTGCCTGAAGTAAAAAGCTGCCAGGAGTTAAGATTACGTCTTACCTTAAGGGGGCAGACTGTGTTTGCTGAAAACGAGTGGGAGATCTATATCTACCCCAGAATGGAGATAGCGTCCTTGGGAAGTATCACTGTTTCGCAGGGAATGTCCGCCGAGGAGCTGACCTCCAGACTCTCACGTGGGGAAGATGTGCTGATTCTGGGCGCATCACCTTTTTCTTCCATTCCCACATCATTTAAGATCGGGCTTGCTGGCCGCACCGCCGGAAACTACGCGACTGTGATAAACGATCATCCTGCCATAAATGCCCTTGCGCACAACGGATATTGTGGCTGGCAGTTCTCAAAAATGCTGGAAAACGGGGCAGCGATCGTTTTTGCCTCTGATGACATCCCCTTCCAGCCGATCATTGATGTTGCCTCCTCCCATAAGTATGTCATACGTCAATCAGCGCTTTTTGAATTCAATGTTTTCCGCGGCAGACTTATGGTTTGCTCCTTGAATTTTGAAGAAAACGATCCCGCAGCCCAATGGCTAAAGGCAAACTTGATCGCATACATGCAGAGCGACCTGTTCCATCCGGAACACACGTTATCCAGCAGGCAGTTTGAAGCATTGCTGTGCGGTACTGTTGAGACAATCGAAGGAAACAAGAATTTTGCTTTTAACGAAAACGACATTACGGCAGTGCGAAAGAAAAAGGATTAATCGTCCCATTCGTCTTCTTATTTCTCTATTCTTACATTTATACATGTAAACAAAGCCGTGTTCTCTTTACTCTTAGTTGGCATAACCTTGGCACGGTTTTGCTATTGAAGCGCAAACGCGCATGTGGCATTATGACCATACGCCCTGTATGCGCAGGAAAGCGCCATTGGTTTCAATGGCGCTTTTTCTATGCCCGTCAACCGCACCGCTCCCGATTTTTAGGGGGACTTTGACAGCGCACGCAACCGAAAGCGAGGTGCTATGGTTCTGGTTTTGTCAGGCCATAGCAACGCAAATAGCACGTTGGGGGGCTGTATCCGCAGATGCAGCCCCCCGCTATTTGTCGAAAAAGAAAACCGCGGTTATTGATATCTCTTCATTCTCGTGGACGTCGTGTTGAATATATGGTTTTCAACACCATTATCAAGCGTTACTATTAATTATGCCTCAAGGCGCTTTCTTATATTAGTAGCCACTGCCATAGCGGCCGCTTCAATTCCCTTGGCGGACAAGTGTATTCCGTCATTACAAATATTCCCCATATCTGCTCCGACAACAGCGTTAAGGTCTGTGATCCACACACCCTTCGAGGTAAGATAAGCCGAGAGCACATTATTGTACAGAGCTATCTCTTCGTTCCATTCGTCGCGGGGGAGGCCAGTACAAAGAAGCTTCGCGGGGTCATAACAGAGGCCTGCAGGAGTAGTGGTTGCCCAAATCAGCTTATCGGTGTAGCTGGTAAGTTGAGTATGCAAACGGCGGTTCAGATACAAATACTGCTCAATGCTAGAAAGTGGCTTTCCGTCATCCAATGTACGGTGATGATCCCAGATGCCATTATTGTAGTGAATAAGGTCTACCTTTTCAAAGCCGCTTTCTCTTATCCAGTTACGCACATTCCATATTGTATTGAGCGTGTACATACAGTTGTCTGCCGGAAATCTGACATCGCAAATATCGGAGAGAAGCTCTTTCACTCTCTCACAGTAATTAAGTCTTATAGAATCTCCAAAAAGAATCACATTTTTCATAGCTAAGTTCCTTTCTTTGTGTCTTATTTTACGGTATACATGAGTTCGCCGTCTACGGTTATCAGAACATCCTTTATGGAAGCTGTTTCAATATCCAAACCAAATAAATATTCCATTATGTTATGCCAATCTCCGCTGCTGTTCTCCCTTGATAAAAAAACCGCCGGTAGTTTCCGCTCCGTCAGGTATTCTCTGTTTCCATTATTCTATCACAACTACCTGGAAATCCATCAACTGTCCGAACACAGCGATCTCATTGATATCCGCACCATAGATCAGGGCAGAATGGTGCGTTCCTCCGTACTCAGAGAACGTCTTCAGGAAATGTTTGACCGGCATACAGGGGCGCATCCAGCCCTGGACGGCATTCCGATATGCCCCATGTTCCAGGCCGCCTTCCACCATATCCACCGGTGTCACAAGCAGCGTATACCTTTCCCCTATAGGTACAAGATTCACATACACCGCTTTTCCCGGTTTCATACAAAGATACGCTGCCGCCGTGTCTCCGCAGGAATTGTATTTAAACGACGTGTTCTGCAGTACCGGTTTCCACTGGGCTACAGACAGATTAGCCTCACCCATGTGACTGAGAAGGATCACGTCCCGTTCCCAATCTGGGCAGAACATTTCGACAAAGGTCGTTTCCGAATATACGCTTCTCAGTGCGCCCACCAGACCAGCGGTCAGCACATCGCCCTCTCCGGCATAGCCCAAGCCACGTTCCATTGTCTTGGAGCACTCCGCAAAAGGCATTTTGGGAAGTCCACACTGGTCCAGCGTCAGGAAGTTCACCGTCATGGCAGTCAATCCCAACTCATCGGTCCATTTGCGTAAAGCCAGACCGGATTTGACTGCGGCACGATAGTTATTCACATCCTTGACTTCCCAAACAAACCGCTGACGGTCCAGCGTTTCTTCCTCATCAATCTCCTTCTCTGTAACGGCGCTTACATATTTTTCGGCAGTTTCGGGAGTAAACCGGACCACCTCCGCTCCGATTTTCTCCTTGTATTCCTCATCAGAAATCAGGAAATCTCCCATTCCGTGAAAGGATCCTCCCACAGAACCGACTTTTGCTCCACGGTATGCTTTTGCCGCCGCAGCCGCCCGACAAGCACTCACCGTTTCATCAAGTACCCCATCCAACACGTGGCCAACGCAGAGGGCATACTTTCTTCCGTTTCGCTTCAGCATGCTGCACATATCCTGCACGCCATGAATTCCATGATTTGCAGATTTGCAATTTCTTTGTCCAGCTACTGCCATCAGCTGATAATCCGGCGTGGTATCCATCACAACAATGTCAGACTTCAGCTGGAGCAGTGCATCGATGGACTCCAAAGAGGGAGAGTACGCCAGATGCTGGGTAATAACAGCATCCACATTTTCTTCGTTAAACATTCTCACCGCCGCTTCAAATTCCGGTTTGATACGACATACGTCAGCGGTGATCACTTCCAGACCTTTTTCCTCCAACGCAGAGACCAGAGTTTTCATATAAGCTACCAGAGGATCCCTGGATGCCGGATTGTTGTCATCATACAGTTTAATATACAGGGGAAGATAGCCGACTTTTATTCTCTTCATCAGATTCTCCTTTATTCACCATAGATATCCCTATGTGCGTTATCCAATAGCCGTTTTGCGTTTCCATAGAAGATATTTTCCACATTTTCACGGGACAGTCCCATTTTTTCGGCTGCCCGCTTAAAGGCCAATATCTCTTCATACATGAAGAATGTAATTGTCTCTGCCTCATCTGGGGAAACCTCTCGCAGATGTGAATCCTGAGACGGATCTCCGTACAGTCCCGGGGGCACCAGATTGATATACGTACCGTTTTCCTCGATTCGTCTGGTTCTCATCCGCAGGATGGAAGTCGGAGGCCAAGCGG
>JAZQCX010000155.1:0-3293 GCA_045546495.1 Acetatifactor sp.
CTGACTATACTTTTATTGACATCATTTTGCACTAATTCAAATAAATAATAAACATCCTTTATCATAACCCGGCAAGTATCCATATTTGTCGGGTTATCAATTAAAGCACAGGCAATCGTCATATAGTCCATCGGCAATGTGTAAAGCTTTCCGCATACTAATGTAAATTGAACATTCTCTTTCGCCAACAAAACAGACTCTTCCCACATTGCAAAATTACTCCGAAGAAGACTATATTTTCTACTTCGCCTTTTCGTATTTACCTTGCTCTTCTGCATAGCTTCTAAAATACTATGTAATAATTGTTTGGCATCTTCAATTTTTCCGAGCTCCTGAAGAAGTAGTCCAATCAGGTTAATCAACGTAGCTTCCCTATCCATCGGCGAACGATATGCCCCATGGGATTTTAGCCTATAGGTTTCCTCCAGCAAATCTTCTGCCTGCCTAAGCAATTCTTCCTTTGACCTTTCTCCCTTTTCCATTCCTATCGCAATCTCATACCCTTGTATGGTTCTTCTGTTTTCCTCTTTACATAAATCCAACCCCTTTTTTAGTTCCTCCAGCTTTTTCTCTGCCTCCGTATCACAGTTTCTGCTAATCAAAATATCTATTTGCTGCTTAAGCTCCAAATCCTCATACCTGTCCGTTACCACAAACCCGTTATACCGGCACTTTTCTATACCCAGCTTTTTAAACAGTCGAATCAACCTGCTATCCCGCATGGTTACCTTGCCCCGCTCCGCCCTGGATAAGGATTCCGGATTTTTATATATACCCTCTATCATCTGTTCCTGGCTATAGCCCTGGGCAATTCGTTCCTCCCGGAACAATTCATGGTCAATGTAGTAGGTCTGCTGTGAGCAGTTTTTAAATACCGAATCCGTAAACCGCCAGTCTTCGCCAACGTACTGTTTTATATGTTGTAGTGCCGATAAATACTGTCGGTATGGTGGTTCCTTCTCACCTTCTGTGCATTGTATCAATATTTCTAATATCGGCTCCATAAAATAGCTGATACCAAAGGTCTGCAATCCCCGAAATGCCCGTTCCGCCAGTTGTTTTGCCTGTACCATTTTGCCTTGACATACATACAAACCGGCCAGCAAATAAGCGCACTTTGCAAATATTTTGGCATGCTCTTCTCCGTCCGAGATACGGTCATCAATAAATTGCTTGCAGTCCTTTAACAAGCTTTCCGCATCTGCAAGCTCCTTTTCTGCTCCGATGGCAATCTGTGTTTTGGCATACGCCAAAAGATTTTCCATCTCCAGAGTAGAAACCCGGTACTCCTTTATCGGCCTTGTCTGCCAGCCCGGCATGGTAATGTCCAGCGCCTTTTGCATCCATTCCTTTGCCTTTATTGGATTATTTTCTATCCGTAACTCTGCATACGCCTTGTTTCTGCAATAAAACATTTCATGGACATTGCTGTCCTTTGGCATATTCATTAAAAAGTTTTCCAAAATCTTGTCAACCCCTGCCCGGTCACCACGCTCCAGGCATTCTTCGAAATAATCCCACTGTTCTTCCTCGTCGTACACCTCTTCTGATACTATCAGCTCCAGCTTATCTGTGGACTTTCCCAACCTTTGAAACATAACCTCCAGAAAAAGCTTGCTTACTGTTTCTTTTCCCAGTTCCATATTTCTCAGGCTTTCCGGAGTACAAACGCCCAGCGCCAATTCTTCCAATGTAATTTGTGTTTGCTCCCGCAACTCTAAAATCTGGTCCCCAACGTCCATTCTCCCCAACACCTCACACAAATCAAAAAGTATTCCCTCACTATACTATATCATATAATATATTTGCTCATAATGCCACTATTTTTTGACAAAATTCTCCAATAATGACAATAAATTAATAATCTCATTAAAACTGCATTAAAATCCCCACAAACCGTTCATTATGTGTTATACTAGGTTCATACATTAGAAAAAAGCACTAATGTAGCATCAGAAGCCCCCGCGGGGCACACACTCTGATAGCACAAACGAGAAGGGAGAAACAAATTATATGGATTATCTAATCATCATTGCACCAATCGTAGTACTTATTGTTTTACTGTTCATCCTGGGTTATGTAAAGGCATCCCCGGATACAGCGTACATCATTTCCGGTCTTCGTAAAAAACCGAAGATTTTAATCGGTAAGGCCGGCATCAAGATTCCGTTCTTAGAAAAGAAGGATGAACTGAGACTTCAGTTAATTCCGATTGATGTTAAAACATCCAGCGCAGTTCCTACCGCCGACTACATCAACATTCAGGTGGATGCGGTTGTTAACGTAAAAATCAGTGACGACCCGGCAAAGCTTACCCTGGCTGCCCAGAACTTCTTAAACAAGAAGGTGGATTACATCGCAGGCGTGGCTCAGCAGGTACTGGAAGGTAACATGCGTGAAATCGTAGGTCAGATGAGACTGGAGCAGATGGTCAGCGACCGTCAGTCCTTTGCTACCAACGTAAAGACAAACGCAGAGCCTGACCTTGCTGCCATGGGTCTTGACATTGTCAGCTTCAACGTGCAGAACTTTGTGGATGGCAACGGCGTAATCGAGAACCTCGGTGTGGATAACATCGTAAAGATTCAGAAGTCTGCAGCCATTTCCCGTGCAGAAAGCGAAAAGGAAATTGCCATGGCTCAGGCCAACGCAAGAAAGGAAGCCAACGACGCAGAAGTTGCATCCGCCCTTGCTATTGCTAACGCACAGGCTACCGCCGAAAAGGAAAAGGCCGTTGTTCAGGCAGAGGCAACCAGAGGCGCCAAGGAAGCAGAAATTGCTGCCAACACCCTCATTGCCCAGAAGGAAAACGAACTTGCCATCAAGAAAGCAGAACTCCAGAAGGATGCCGACACCAAGAAAGCTATCGCCGATGCTTCCTACCAGATTCAGCAGGAAACCGAGCGTAAGACCATCGAAATTGCCACCGCGGAAGCAAACCTTGCCCGTCAGGAAAAGGCAATTCTCTTAAAGCAGAAGGAAGTTGAGCTCACCGAGCGTGCTCTCGAAGCAGAAGTTAAGAAGAAAGCAGAAGCTGAAAAGTATGCGGTTCAGCAGAAGGCAGAAGCAAGACTTTACGAAACCCAGAAGAATTCCGAGGCTCAGTTATTCGAGCGTCAGAAGAACGCTGAAGCTGAAAAGTACGAACAGGAACGTGCCGCAGAAGCTATGAAGGCTACCGCGGAAGCAAACAAGTTTGCTATGGAGCAGGAAGCAGAAGGTATCCGCAGCAAGGGTCTTGCAGAAGCGGAAGCAATCCGTGCAAAGAAGTCGGAGGCCAAGCGGTCTTAGGA
>JAZQCX010000156.1:0-5489 GCA_045546495.1 Acetatifactor sp.
GATGCCGACATCGAGAATTGCAGGAAACAAACTTATCTTGGCTACCAGCCCACTCCATACGAGATTTACATCAAGGTTCTTATAGATACCTTTGGCGACCAAGTAGAAGACGATTTTGTCACACAGCTTCCTCCCGGAGTAAAAGACCTGAAATATCAGAAAGATGCAGTCATACAGGGATATCAGATGATGATGCAACATAACGGGGTTCTGCTCGCAGATGTTGTAGGGTTAGGCAAAACCATGATTGCCACCATGATAGCCAAACGCTTTATTGAAGCGAACGGGAGACGCGATACGCATATTCTCGTAGTCCATCCTCCCGCACTTGCAGAAAGCTGGCGCAGCACATTCAAACAATTCGGCATTTTCCGAAACGCGCAGTTCATTACCAATGGAAGCCTTTCCAAAATTCTTGAGGGGCGAGACCAATATCGGGATGCTCAGGATTTTTCATTAATTATAGTGGACGAAGCGCACGGCTTCCGTAGTGATGTTGCGGGAAAATATGATGAACTGCAGAAAATATGCAAAGCACCTTGTTATTACCCCGGGATGCTGAACAATACACAGAAAAAGCTCATACTGCTCTCCGCTACCCCCATTAACAATCGTCCTGATGATTTTCTGAATTTGCTGTTGCTCTTCCAGAATAGTCGCAGTTGCACCATTGATGGTGTACCTAATATCAAAGCATTCTTTGCTCCCTATATTGCCAAGTACAAGGAGTTAATGGCAGAGCGAGATAAACGTAATGTTACGGAAGAAGTAGAAAACCTGTACGAGGAAATCCGCTCTAAGGTCATCGACAAGATTACGGTGCGCAGAACGAGAACAAACATCCAGAATGACCCGGAATATAAAGCCGACATCAAGAAGCAAGGTATTAAGTTCCCGAATATTGCACAGCCACAGGAGAGGATTTATCAAATGGATTCTTCAACAAGTGAGCTCTTTTATGCAACTCTCTCAGCCTTGGCTGACGAGGAATCTCAGGAACACCTTACTTACGCTCGATACAGGGCTATCGAATTCCTAAAAGATAAGAGCCGGACAAAGTACAAAAACGCCGAACAAATGGGGCGCACATTGGCTGGTATCTATCGCGTTCACATGGTTAAGCGTCTTGAAAGTAGTTTCCATGCGTTCAAAAAATCCCTGAATACACTTCACCGCATCACCTGTGATATGATAACAATGTTTGAGAAAAATACTGTTATCATTGCACCGGAATTAAATGTAAAGCGGTTACAGGAGAAAGATATGGAACTGGAGCAAATTATTGAGCTTGCTCTGGAAAAAGGCTATCAGGAAGAAGAAATCCGCTTTACGGTTGATGATTTCAAACCCGAATTCATCAATATGTTACATCAAGACAGGGATATATTGGCCTCCCTCATAGAAAAATGGAAATATATTACGGCCGACCCTAAGTTTGACCTGTTTTGCAAAGACCTACAACAGAAATATCTTTCTACGAACATCAATCCCTCCGGCAAGCTGGTTGTATTCTCAGAAAGTGTAGATACACTTACCTACCTGTTCTCTTCCTTAAATCAAAGGCTCGGAAGAACGGACGTGCTTCTTGTGACCGCCGCTAACCGCAGTAAACATGGCGAAAACATCAAGATGAACTTTGATGCAAATCATCCGGATGATGCAGGACAGTATAATATTCTCCTCACTTCTGATGTACTGGCAGAAGGTGTTAATTTGCACAGGGCGAATGTTATCATCAATTACGATTCTCCGTGGAATGCGAGCCGTCTGATGCAACGCATAGGTCGTGTTAATCGTATCGGTTCCACAGCAGATACTATTCACAATTTCCTCTTCTACCCCTCCAGTCAGGGTGATAAAGAGATTCGCCTTTACAAAAACGCTCTCATTAAACTGCAAAGTTTTCATTCTGCATTAGGTGAAGATGCCCAAATTTTTTCGAGAGAGGAAATAGTCAAACACTTTGAGCTTTACGATAGCAAGGTTACTGATGTCATTGATAGAAAACTGGCTCTATTGAGAGAAGTGCGCGACCTCTATAACACTAATAGAGCTTACTATCACAAGATTAAGGCATTACCAAAGAAAAGCCGCGTAATGCGCAACTCTAATAACCACTCAGGTAAAACGATTGCATTCATTTCCTCCCCTATCAAAACAGAGTATTATCTTTGCTCTAATCAAGGAGAAACCAGAGCCATTGACCTTTTGGAAGCCGTTGGATATCTCAGAGCGATGCCGGAAGAAGAACCTGCTCCGGCCAATCTCACCGTGGAAACTCGCCATTTTGAACACGTTAACCAAGCACTACAAAAATTCAAAGCCGAACACATTGAAGCTATAAATGTAGCCTCTGTCAGACCTGCGGATTTGGACAAAAAATCACTGGAAGCTCTCAAGTATCTCAAAAATCTGAAACGTGGTCATTCAACGGATTCACAAACTAATTACCTTTGCGATAGACTCATAGCACTCATCACGGAAGGTGTGTATTCCCCCTTGCCGAAAAAGGTCACTAAGCTGGCAAAAGCTAATAAGTGTCATGAGGTTCTTCCGGCTTTGCAGGACTTAGCGAAAGAATACAATGTGTCAGACACACAAACTTCATCTCTCACAGCCACGGACAATACTGACCCCGGCATTATTATTTCTGAAACCTTTATCTAAAACTTATGCCCACATACACTAACGCCGAATTTAAATCCATTTTCCAAGCTCCTTTTGATAAAGAAACATGGGTGGCTCTTCTTCGTAACCTGTTCTGCAATGCTAAGCGTCCTCAATTTTTGGTTAACTGGGAAGCTCTTGATAACTCTCACCCAGATATTGAGGGCTATCACATTGGCTCTATTGATACCACGGACAACTATTCCATTGGCTTGTTTTATTACGATGTCAAACGTGGTTCTGTTGACAAGAAGAAAGTCGGTTTACGAAACCTTGTAAAAAGTTTCATTAACCCTAAATGGGGCATCTTTGATGCCGCGTTAGTCGTGTTCAATAGTGGGGCATCATGGCGTTTATCTCTCATTTCTGACATTAAGAGTGAACAGGCTTCTGACGTTAAGGACGAACACACCGAGCCCAAGCGATATACATATGTTTTCGGTAAGGAAGATCTCACCTATCGCACGCCCGTCTCACGATTCGCAAAAATTCAGGAAAAAGGCGCGTCTTTTCTCAACCTTTTAGATGCTTTCTCCGTTGAAGCATTGTCGGAGGAGTTCTTCAATAAATACCGTGAAATCTATGCGGATTTTGTGCAGTATATCACAGGTAGTCGTTACGAAAAAGTAAACGGCAAATGGCAAGAAGTCAAAAAACATGAGCCGAACGAAATGTTTGCCCGTGCTTTTCATAATAATGGTAAGCGAGTACGTGACTACATTAAGAAAATGATGGGGCGTATTACGTTCCTCCATTTCTTGCAACGAAAGGGTTGGATGACTGGTGATTTGAATTATATGCACAATCTCTTTGCTCGTTCTCCGCACAAAGATAATTACCTCGATGCAGTTCTTGAGCCTCTCTTTTTCGGCATTATGAATACTAAACCGGAGGAGCGAGATACTGTATTCAGAAAAGAGGGGTGGAATGTCGATTTATTGTCAGAATGGAATGCAATTCCTTATCTTAATGGAGGTTTATTTGAAAGAGAAAGTGATGATGAGCCGGAAACCATATTCCCGGAAAGTTACTTCTCTCGCCTGTTCAAGTTTTTTGGAGAATATAATTTTACGATTGACGAGAACGACCCAAATGATGCAGAAGTCGGCGTTGACCCGGAGATGCTGGGTAAAATCTTTGAAAACCTCCTTGAAGACAACAAAGATAAAGGAGCTTTCTACACACCAAAAGAGATTGTCCAATATATGTGTCGGGAATCTCTCATTAACTATCTCAATAAAGTAACGGAGCTCTCAATGAGTAATATGCGTGCATTTGTCGCAAACCCGGAGGAAGGAGTATCAACCCTGACAGAGCAGCAGAAAGAAAAAGTCGATTCAGCACTTAAAAGGGTTAAGATATGTGACCCTGCTATTGGCTCAGGAGCTTTCCCCATGGGCTTGCTCAATGAACTTCTCCGTTGCCGTGAGGCATTGTCAAACTCATTGGAAAACAGAGCGGAGTTGAAGAAAAGTATCATTAGTAATAATATCTATGGTGTTGATATTGAAAAGGGAGCTGTAGATATAGCACGGTTGCGATTCTGGCTGTCTATTGTTGTAGATGAAGATGAGCCGGCCCCTCTGCCAAATCTCGATTATAAAATCATGCAAGGAGATAGCCTGCGGGAATCATACATGGGCTGCGATTTAAGCAAACTCGGGCAAAGAACACCGGGAAGAAAACAAGGTAAACAGAAGAGCTTTAATTTCGCTGCTGAAGCTATTCAGGATGAGTTCTTTTTCGATGAATCCGGAGCACAGGAAAAAATGCAGGAGCTTATCAAGGCTTACTTCAATATCAGTTCTCACAAAGAGAAAAATAACGTGAGAGCAGTCATCACTTCTACCATCAAAGAATACATACGCTTCTCCGGAGAGGGAACATCTTCCAAGATTCAAGACGAGCTTACTTCAATAGACATACCAAATAATCAATTTTTCCTCTGGCATACGTTCTTTGGGGATGTTCTCGGTAAGGGAAAAAATCCCGGATTCGACATCATCATAGGAAATCCTCCATATATCCAATTACAGGAAAATGAGGGGTATCTTGGCAATTTATACAAACCTTGCGGATATAGATCTTTTGCCAAAACCGGGGATATTTATTGCTTGTTCTACGAGCTATCATGGAAACTTTTGCGCGAGGGTGGTCATTTGTGCTTTATTACCTCGAATAAATGGATGAGGGCAGCTTATGGGCAGGCTCTCCGTTCCTTCATGGCCGAAAATACTAATCCCAAGCTTCTAATCGATTGCGGCGGCTATCAAGTATTCAAAAATGCTACTGTTGACACCAATATTCTCCTATTCTCAAAGGAATCAAACCAAGGACGCACGCAGAGTATTACACTTCCTAAAACTGGTGTCAATAATTTGAGCGATTTTGTGCAGCATAATGCGGTAAAATGCAGCTTTAACACCTCTGATAGCTGGATTATTCTTACTCCTATAGAGCAAAGCATTAAGAGCAAGATTGAAGCTGTCGGCAAACCTCTCAAGGAGTGGGATATCCAAATTAACTATGGAATCAAGACGGGGTATAACGATGCGTTTATCATCAGTACAGCGAAGCGAGAGGAAATCCTAAACAACTGCAAGGATGAGGAAGAGCGAGCCCGGACGGCTGACCTTATTCGACCGATTCTTCGAGGCCGTGATATTAAGCGTTATGGTTACACTTGGGCTGATTTGTGGCTCATTGCGACATTCCCGTCTCGTCATTACAATATTGATGATTTCCCGGCAGTAAAGAGCTACCTTTTATCTATAGGAAAAGAAAGGCTTGAGCAAACAGGAAAAACGCACATCATTGAAGGA
>JAZQCX010000157.1:0-2094 GCA_045546495.1 Acetatifactor sp.
GCCAGCCACTCACCAAAGGTATTGGTAACCGCTACCTTGTGGAAGGCAACCTCTTTATTGGGGATGGTGGGGTCATAATCGGAGAAGCATACGAAGGTAATATCTTTTCTCGCGCCTCTGTCAAAGCCCTTGAAATCATCATCACAGAAAGCTCTGGTAATCTCTCTTGCACGGTCGGGACGGAAGTTGAAGAAGATAACGGAATCCCCGTCCTCCACCTTTGCCGCACCCTCTGCCACGGTAGGCTTTACAAACTCGTCGGTCTCTTCTCTGTCGTAAGATGCCTGAATCGCGCAGATACCGCAGGGAGCGGTCAGACCCTCACCCTCGGTCATTGCCTTGTATGCCAGCTGTACACGGTCCCAGTTATTATCTCTGTCCATTGCATAATAACGACCCATTACGGACGCAATCTTGCCCACGCCGATTTTCTCCATCTCAGCTGCAAGTGCCTGTGCGTACTCCTTACCGCTTGCGGGAGGGGTATCACGTCCGTCCAGGAAACAGTGTACATACACCTTTTCCAGTCCGTTTCTCTTTGCCAGCTCCAGAAGTCCGTACAGATGGGTGTTGTGGCTGTGTACACCGCCGTCGGAAAGAAGTCCCATCATGTGAAGGGCGCTGTTATTCTTCTTACAATTCTCCACAGCCTTTAACAGTGCGGGATTCTCAAAAAAGGTTCCGTCCTGAATTTCCTTTGTGATTCTGGTAAGCTCCTGATAAACAATACGGCCTGCGCCCATATTCAGATGTCCGACCTCGGAATTACCCATCTGACCCTCGGGAAGTCCTACCGCCATACCGCTGGCATTTCCTCTTACAAAAGGACATTCTGCCATCAGCTTATCCATAACGGGAGTCTTTGCCTGTGCAACCGCATTTCCTTCCGCCTTTTCATTCAGTCCGTAGCCGTCTAATATCATTAAAACAATGGGTTTCTGTTTCATTCTGTTTTCCTGCCTTTTCTTTAAATTTATATCAAGTGCATTATATCAGCATTTCACCACCCACGCAACCCTGTTTTCCCATCTGAAGCCTGTCCTTCCTTGCATTTTGCTTCTCTCCTTGTTATACTTTATATAATTTTATGTTACAAAATTGAGGACCAAATCATGGTAAACTTACTTGCAAAATTATTCATTCCGCAAAGAGAAAACAAGGAGCTTCCCGCGGTACGTCAGGCTTACGGCGTGCTTTGCGGCGCTGTGGGCATTTTCTTGAATTTCTGCCTTTTCCTTGGAAAATTTACAGCCGGTATCATAAGTCATTCTATTGCCATTACCGCAGATGCCTTTAACAATCTTTCCGATGCGGCATCCTCGGTCATCACCCTAATCGGCTTTAAAATGGCGGGACAAAAGCCCGACCCCGACCACCCCTTCGGGCATGGTCGAATCGAATATGTATCGGGACTTCTTGTGGCAATTCTGATTTTATTTATGGGCGTGGAGCTTCTAAAGGGTTCCGTACAAAAAATTCTCCATCCGGAAGAACTGTTCTGCTCTCCCGCAGTAATTGTCATTCTTCTTGCGTCCATTCTGGTTAAGCTTTATATGTATTTTTACAACAGACGGCTTGGAAAGCTGCTTGACAGCTCTGCCATGCTGGCAACGGCCACCGACTCCCTGAGCGACACCCTTGCCACAAGTCTGGTGCTTGCTGCTACCCTTGTTTCCCGGTTCACCGGTGTTGCAATCGACGGCTGGTGCGGTCTGCTTGTTGGTTTGATTATTTGTATTGCAGGCATCAATGCCGCAAAGGATACCATCAACCCTCTGCTGGGGCAGGCTCCCGATAAGGCCTTTGTACAGCAGATTACCGACATCGTCCTGTCCCATGAGGAAATCCTCGGCACACATGATTTAATCGTCCACAACTACGGCCCCGGCAGAGTTCTGATTTCTCTTCATGCGGAGGTACCTGCTGACGGAAATATTCTGGTATTGCACGATTTAATTGACGGCATCGAGCATCAGCTTCGGGATACCCTGAACTGCCACGCCGTCATTCACATGGACCCCATTCAGGTAGGCGACGAAGAAACGGAGCGACTACGCACTCTGGTATCCGGTTATCAAGTCGGATCGTAGCCAT
>JAZQCX010000158.1:0-3569 GCA_045546495.1 Acetatifactor sp.
CATGGTATAAGGCTGCAATACATAGGAACGAATCTGGTTGCCCCAACCAATATCCTTTACTTCTCCACGGATATCGGAAAGCTTTTCTACATTCGCTTCCTGCTTTAACAGGTACAGCTTCGCCTTCAACATCTGCATCGCCTTATCCTTGTTCTGGAACTGACTACGCTCATTCTGGCACTGTACTACGGTTCCCGTAGGGATATGGGTAATACGGATTGCAGAGGAAGTCTTATTGATATGCTGTCCGCCGGCACCACTGCTTCGGTAGGTGTCGATACGCAAATCCTTCTCATCGATTTCTACATCCAAATCCTCTTCGATATCCGGCATAACATCCAGCGAAACAAAGGATGTCTGGCGCTTACCCTGGGCATTAAAGGGGGAAATTCTCACCAGTCTGTGAACACCCTTCTCCGACTTTAAATAGCCGTAGGCATTGATACCGTTCACCTGGAAGGTAACGGACTTAATACCCGCCTCATCGCCGTCCAGGAAGTCTAACACCTCCAGTGCAAAGCCCTTGCGCTCCGCCCAACGGGTGTACATGCGGTACAGCATACTGCACCAGTCACAGCTCTCGGTACCTCCGGCACCGGCGTTGAGCTTTAAGATTGCATTATTCTTATCATATTCACCGGAAAGCAGTGTTCCGATGCGGAGCTCCTCGAACTTCGCCACAAAATCATCCAGCTCTCCGCGAATCTCCGCCACCATGGATTCATCATTTTCCTCGTAGCCCATTTCAATCAACAGCAGGATATCATCATACTGGGTAAACAGACCGTTACATTCCTCCACGGTGTCCTTTAAATTTTTCAGTTCCTTCATTTTCTGATTGGAGCGGTCCGGGTCATCCCAAAAGCCGGGAGCCTCCATCTCCATCTCAAGTTCTTCTATTCGCTTTGACTTGTTCGCCAGGTCAAAGTGAATCCCTCACTTCCGCCAAAGGTGTTTCATAAGCCAGAATTTCTGTTTTCATCTGATCAAGTTCTACCACTTCGCGTCACCTTCTTTCTATTTTTATTTAAGAAGAATGGCTCGGCCACCCCTCCACATATACTCTATTGCGCTCCGCAAAATCCTTATGAAGAATGGCTGCGCCATTCTTCGAGGCGTGACATAGATACTCTTGGGTACGGTCTTTTCGTACCCTAGTGTATCTTCACGCCTTTTTATGCCTTACGTCCGCAACACTGCTTATACTTTTTACCGCTGCCGCAGGGGCACAGATCATTGGGATAAACCTTAACATTATCGCGCTTCGCAGGCTCCTTCGCCACACTGTCGTCCTTGTTGGTTCCGGTTACCTTCGCAACCTGCTCGCGCTCCACCTTCTGCTCAACACGAATGTGGAACAGGAGGCGAACGGTCTCCTCACGGATGTTCTGGGTCATCTGCTCGAACATGTTAAATCCGTTCATCTTATACTCAACCAACGGATCGCGCTGACCGTATGCCTGTAAACCGATACCCTGGCGCAGCTGATCCATGTCGTCGATATGATCCATCCATTTTCTGTCGATAACCTTTAACAGGATAACCCGCTCCAACTCACGCACTGCCTCGGAATTAGGGAACTCCGCTTCCTTGCTCTCGTAAAGCTTTACCGCCTCTTCCTTCAGCTGCTGCTTCAGGCTGTTCTTCTTAGGCTTCTTTACTCTATCGGCAGTTATGGGCTTCAAAGGAATCGTAGGCAATATCAGCGTGTTCAACTCGTTGAAATTCCATGCCTCAACCTCTGCATCATCATTGATACACATATCCACGCAGTTTTCCGCAATATCCGTAATCATCTTATAGATGAAATCTCTCATGCTTTCGCCGTTCAAAACGCGGCGACGCTCCTCGTAAATAATCTCTCTCTGCTCACTCATGACACGGTCATACTCCAGCAGATTCTTACGGATTGCGAAGTTGTTATTCTCAATTTTCTTCTGGGCAGATTCAATTGCGTTCGTAAGCGCACTGTGCTCGATTTCCTGTCCCTCCGGGATTCCCAGCGCGGTAAACATACTGATAAGACGCTCAGAACCGAACAGTCTCATCAAATCATCCTGCAGGGAGATATAGAACTTAGACTCACCGGGGTCACCCTGACGACCGGAACGTCCGCGCAGCTGATTATCAATACGTCTGGACTCGTGACGCTCCGTACCGATAATCTTCAGACCGCCGGCTGCTCTCGCCTCTTCATCCAGCTTAATATCCGTACCACGGCCTGCCATGTTAGTCGCGATGGTAACTGCTCCGTGCACACCTGCATCCGCAACAATTTCCGCCTCCAGCTCATGGAACTTTGCATTCAGAACCTTATGAGGAATACCGCGCTTTTTCAAAAGCTGGCTCAGTTCCTCACTTGCCTCGATGGTAATCGTACCGACCAGAACAGGCTGTCCCTTCTCATGGGATTTCACCACCTCTTCTACAATGGCCTTCAGCTTCTCGGCTCTGGTTTTATATACCGCATCCTGCATATCCTTACGGATAACGGGACGGTTGGTGGGAATTTCCACAACATCCATTCCGTAAATCTCGCGGAACTCCTTCTCCTCGGTCAACGCTGTACCGGTCATACCGCACTTCTTCGCAAAAAGGTTGAAGAAGTTCTGGAAGGTAACGGATGCCAGCGTCTTACTCTCTCTCTTAACCTTAACCTTTTCCTTCGCCTCGATTGCCTGATGGAGACCGTCGGAATAACGGCGTCCGGGCATAATACGACCCGTAAACTCATCGACAATCAGAACCTGATCATCCTTTACCACATAATCCTGATCACGGAACATCAGGTTATGCGCTCTCAGGGCAAGAATAATGGTATGCTGAATTTCCAGATTCTCCGGGTCAGCGTAGTTTTCAATGTGGAAGAACTGCTCTACCTTCTTCACACCGGCCTCGGTCAGGTTTACCACCTTATCCTTCTCGTTTACAATGAAGTCGCCGGACTCCTCGCGGACAATACCCATGATGGCTTCCATCTTGGACATTTCCTGCATATCCTCGCCGCGCTTCATTCTTCTTGCCAGCAGGTCACACATCTCGTAAAGAGCCGTGGACTTACCGCTCTGTCCGGAAATAATCAGAGGAGTTCTCGCCTCGTCAATCAAAACGGAGTCTACCTCATCAATAATACAGAAGTTCAAATCTCTTAAAACAAGCTGCTCCTTGTAGATTACCATGTTGTCACGCAGGTAATCGAAGCCCAGCTCGTTATTGGTAACATAGGTAATATCGCAGCTGTAAGCCTTCTGACGCTCCTCACTGCTCATACTGTTCAAAACCACACCAACGGTCAGTCCCAGGAATTCATGCACCTGGCCCATCCACTCGGCATCACGCTTTGCAAGGTAATCATTTACCGTAACGATATGAACACCCTTGCCCGACAATGCGTTCAGGTATGCAGGCGCAGTAGAAACCAGAGTCTTACCTTCACCGGTACGCATCTCCGCGATACGTCCCTGATGCAGGATAATACCACCCATCAGCTGTACACAAGTCGGATCGTAGCCATGTCGTTCTGTGGGCCAAGGAGTTGTAGCTAAGTGTTGTCTTCCTAAGACCGCTTG
>JAZQCX010000159.1:0-37195 GCA_045546495.1 Acetatifactor sp.
CTGTTCAAGCAGCTCATAGAGGCTCAATATTTGAAATACAAAGAACGCCGTAAATACGGTATCCTTCGTAATACTCACTCCGATGTACCAATGAAACGGGTAAAACATACAGAAAAGCTGCACCAACAGCCTAATCCGCCATTTTACCCCCGCTCTTTGCAGTAACGTTGCCCCGTAAGCAAAGGAGCTTCCCAAAAACACAAGCTGCAGAAAGCAAAGGAGTCCGATACCCGCAGTTGTACTGCCAAGCCCGGCGCCCAAATCCATAAAGCATTTGAGAAGAAGCGTATGGGCAATAGGGTGATGATCAATGTAGCGGCCTTCCAGAATCTGCCCCGTCTGTATGGGCATATCGTAAGCACAAATCGCCGGGTAATACGCCAGATATGCCGGAAGCCAAGCCAGCAGAATCAACATCAGGCTTCCCAAAAACAATTTCCAGCCGCCGACATCCGCATTACGCTTTACAGTTTCTTCTAAGTTCTTTCCTGCGCGTTTTCTTTTCGTATATTCTTCAAACCATCCAAGCAGGAAGCAAATTGCTCCGCCCAGGAGACCGCCGCCAATCAGACTGCCCGCCAGAACACCTCGGGTATAAGCGCCGGTCCACAGGATATTCCCCTGCTTTGCCAGCCCTGCTCCCGTAATACAGCAAAACACGAACAACATCCCTGTCAGGCAAAACAAAAAGTATGCAGTTGGTCTAACCCTTCTAACGCTTTCTTTCATGGAGTTAATTCATTTTTCCTCTTTTTTCCACACTGATTTTTGCCAGACGATATTCAAAATCCCGCCTGTCCTTTGCCGCCAGAACATCCAGAATCATGCCTGCAAAAAATGCTTGAATACCCGCCATAATCATAAATCCGCAAACAATCAAAGTCGGGAATCTGGGCACCAGCCCCGTCTGAATAAACTCTACCAGCACCGGAAGCATAAACAGCAGTGCTATCAGCATCAGCAATATACACAGCAATCCGAAAAATTTCATGGGCTTGTAATTTTTGTAAAGCTGCAGCATCTTACGGATTACACGCATGCCGTCCCGGTAAGTATTCAGCTTGGATACACTTCCCTCCGGCCTGTCACGGTACTCCACGACCACATTCTCCACCTGCATATTATAGTTTACCGCATGAATCGTCATTTCCGTTTCAATTTCAAAGCCCTTGGAAAAAACAGGAAAGGTTTTCACAAACTCATAGCTGAATGCCCTGTACCCCGTCATAATGTCCTTGATGTCCGCCTTAAACAGGCTGTTGATTCCGGCTCTCATAAGACTGTTTCCAAAGTTATGGAAAGGTCTTTTATTCTCCGTGAAATAAGTGGAAGAAAGCCTGTCCCCCACTACCATATCCGCATTGTGGTGCAACACCTTGTCCACCAGCTCGCGGGCACAATCCAGCGGATAAGTGTCATCGCCGTCCAGCATCAGATAACATTCCGCATCAATCTCCCGAAACATCCGGCGAATAACGTTACCCTTTCCCTGAGCATATTCATACCGCACAACAGCGCCCTCTTGCGTCGCAAGCTCCACCGTACGGTCCGTGGAATTATTATCATATACATAAACAACAGCCTCCGGCAATGCCTCTCTTACATCCCGCACCACCTTGGCAATTGTCTGTTCCTCATTATAGCAGGGAATCAAAACAGCTATTTTATCCATTTGGTAAAATTCCTTTCTGCACATAGTTATTCATATTGTACCACGAATAACTGATAACAGCCACTGTTTTTATAAAATAAATTGTGGTACAATGACTATATAAACGTGAAAAAGAGGTACTTTGCCTATGCGTACATTTACGGAAAAGCTATATACATTTGCCTGTCGCTTCCTGCAGGTTTTCTGTCTGCTGTTGACGGCCGTTCTGTTTCTGGGTGCGTTTCTATCCACCTGCTACAGTCTGGACATGACCTCGCAGGCTGTACTTACCGCATGGGATAACCCTCTTTTTAATCTCCTAAGCATCGGTTTCCTGCTTGGAGTTTTCACTGTTGCAGCCCGTTTTTTCGCCAAAAAGCATGTAACGCTGCTCACGATTCTGGTACTGGTCTGGTATCTCCTGCTGGGTGCTGTCCTTATCCTTTTCGGCAAGACCGTACCCGCCGCCGATGCCCTTTCGGTTTACTCCATTGCTGAGTCTCTGGCCAATGGCGATACATCTGTCATTCATCCTACAGCCTCTTATCTTTCCTACTATCCCCAACAGATAGGATTGACCGCATTTTTCGAGATACTTTTCCGGCTGTACCACCTGTTGCCTTTGGATTTACCTGCCTATCATTTTTTCAAATGCCTTTATGTAGTACTTGCGGGTATTATCATTTTATACCAGAAAAAGACAATCCATCTGCTTTGGGAGAATGATACCACCGATTGCTTTTATCTGTTGCTGGCAGGAGTAAATCTTCCCTTTTTGATGTATACGTCCTTTGTGTATGGGGAAATTCCCTCCTTTGCCGCCGTTTCCGTCGGCTTGTATTATCTGGCAAAGCTTTGGAAGGACAGCTCCCTGTCCGCAAAAAAGCAGTTCGGATGTGCCGCTGCTGTTCTGGTTTGTCTGACTACAGGGGTTATGCTTCGAAAAAATAATCTGATTTTGATTATTGCCGTATTGATTGTTGTCTTTTTTGAATGGATAAAAAATCGCCGGCACCTTTTACTGCTGTGGTGCGTACTCTGCACGGCATGCTGTTTTACCATTCTCCCCCTTACCCAAACTTATTACGAACACAGAGCCGAAAATACTCTGCGCAGCGGCGTTACCGCCACGTCGTATATTGCCATGGGAATGCAGGAATCTTCCCGGGCAAACGGCTGGTACAACGGCTTTAACTTTAACACCTATCACAACGCAGGCATGGACACCCTGGCCGCCAACACCATCAGCAAAGAAGCGATTTACGAACGGCTGGATTACTTTCGGGAAAATCCCGCCTATGCTGCCGGTTTCTATCTGGAAAAACATCTGTCACAGTGGGCAGACGGAACTTATGCTTCCAGACAGGCAACCCTCGCCACCTACGGCGGGCGCACAAGCTTCTTTCTCTCCCTTTACGAGGGGAAAGGCAGCCATTTCTGGATTGCCTACTGTAACCAATACCAAAACCTGCTCTATCTTGGTGCCTTCTTCTTTGTCCTGACAGCATTTCGCAAGAAGCTGAATGCACTTCCGATTTATCTCGGACTGGTTGTTGTGATTGGCGGTTTTCTGTTCCACATATTCTGGGAAGCAAACTCCCGCTACATCTTCCTGTACAGCCTGCTTCTGATGCCCTATGCTGCCCGGGGACTGACGGAACTTGCACAACATATCTGCCGGCGTATTCCAAAGCTGACCGATTTCATGGAATAATTCTTTTCAAAGCAAAAAAGTACGCGGGATGTATCAATAATACATCCCGCCGCCAAGAAACGTTTTAAAATAAAGCAAACCGCAAATCAAATGTGAAAAATATGCTAACCACTGTATCCCTAACAGCAGTGGTTTCTTTTTTTCCTTTTCACCACTCAGAGTGTCCTCCAAGAGCACCATTACCGCGCCCAAATGGCAGAAGAAAATACCGTACATATAACCCCAAGAGAAGTTGAAGTCCGGCTTACGGAACCCTTTTTCATACAGCAAAAACGCCATCAAAAAGCTCATCCCGTAAAGCTGCCAGGAAAACCGAAAGCTCGTGTTCTTTTTTATTTCCTTCAGATGCAACACAAGCACAAGCAGCGGGAACCCAATCGCAAGCCCCACTGCAAGAGGTATATTCCCGCAGTAATACCCCCATACCTCTCCGAAGCAAAAGCCCATGCCACCCTCCACACCTTCATCCGGCACAAACACTCCGCTGTACTGATAAAGCAAGTCCGCAAAGGTCGGAAGGAAACAAAGCCCAAACTGTATCGTAGGTACAAAATTCTTAAATTTACTGCGAAACAACCGAAACAACATAATCAAACCCGCAGCCCCCACCAGCACAATGGTAAAGCTGGGCTTTGTCATGGTTGCAAGCAGCAAAAACAGGGAAAATAGGAGATAATCTCTTAGGGATGTTCTCCTTATCCCCTTCTCATACACCGGCAGAAGCTTTACAAACCACAAAAACGCCAGTATGGCAAAGGGTCTCGCCGCCATGTAGGTAGCATTGTGAAAAGGATTCGCAGTAAAAACTCCCAGATACTTAAACCGAATCCCCGGCAAATATATTCCCGCAGGAGGATAAAGCATGGAAATAAAAAACAGGGACACCGCCGCAAAACTTGCCAGTACACCGGCATACTTGGCTTTATCCGCAACCATATGATTCAACGTCAGCTTTGTAATTACCACAGCAAGGCTGTTCAACAGCATGGTCGCCAACGCCACAGCAAATTCCGGCGTGGTAAACCAATCCAGAAAAGCCGCTATCTTGAAGAATACGGGATAGGGAAAGCTGTAACCGCTGTCCAGCCCCTGCATCTCCAGTATATAAGCCTTCATATCCGAATGATACGCTTCCGGGCTCCCCAAGGTCTGCCTGTGAAACAGAAATAATGTCACAGCAGACACAGCAATTAACAACAGCGCAAAAACTGCGCTGTCGATGATTTTACTTTGATTCGGTTTTCTCTCATTTTGTTGCTGATGCATAATCTTATTTCCTATAATACTCAACAATCTTCTTCACCGCACGAATTACATCCTGTACATCCTCATCCGTCAGCGAATAGTAAAGAGGAATACTCATAACCTCTTCATAGTACTTCTCCGCGTTGGGGCACAATCCCTTAGGATAACCCAGTTTCTCATAGTAAGAGTGCCAATACACCGGAAGATAATGCACCTGCGGGCAGGTATTTTCCGCATAAAGCGCATCAAAGAACTGCCTTCTGTCACAGTTCAGTTTCTCCGGATTCAGTCGCAGAATGTAGAGATGTCTCGTCGTATCCGATTCCGGAATCTCCTTCTGCACAATAATTTCCGGCATATCCGCAAATGCAGCATCGTACTGCTTTACAATCTCTTTTCTGCGCTGCGAGAACTTATCCAGTTTTGCCAACTGATTCAATATCAGCGCCGCCTGGAAATCCGTAATGCGGTAATTGTACCCCAGTTCCACCTGTTCATTATACCAAAGTGCATCCGTCGGATTCACCATTTCAGCCTGATTACGGGTGATACCATGGGTACGCAGACGCATCAGTTTTCGATATAGCTGTTCATCATTTGTGGTGACGGCACCGCCTTCGCCCCCTGTCACCGTCTTCACCGGATGAAAGCTGAAGCAGGTCATATCCGCAATACTTCCTATCGGTTGTCCCTTATACTTTGTACCAATCGAATGCGCAGCATCCTCTATCAAAATCAGATTATTCTCGCGACAGATTTCCCGGATCTCATCCAGCTGCACCGCCTGTCCGGTGAAATCCACTGCTACAATACCCTTCGTCTTAGGCGTAATCAGCTTCTTTACAGTCTCCGGGTCTATATTATAGGTGTCCGGTCTGATATCCGCAAAAACCGGCATAGCTCCGCAATACCGCACACAGTTTGCAGATGCCGCAAAGGTAATGGAGCTGACGATTACCTCATCGCCCTCCTGAAATCCCGCTGCCATTGCCGCCAGATGCAGCGCCGCAGTACCGTTCGCCACAATAACCGCATACTTTGCACCTGTTATTTCACACAGCTTCTTTTCCAATTCTGCCGCTTTCGGACCGCAGGTAATCAAATCACTCTTCAAGGTTTCCACAACCGCATCTATATCATCCTGTTCAATACATTGTCGTCCGTAGAATATAGGGGTTTCCCGCACAGGCTTACCGCCGAATATTGCCAATTCTTCCATATGACACCTCCTGTCACAAATATACTTTTTAGTTTAACAGGAAATCATAGCAAGTACAAGGGAATTCTCATTTTTTGTTGACTTATACCCCTGTTCAGACTATAATTTTATCATAACTAAGGAGGTATTATTATGGCACGATTAAATCCCAGAGAGCTGGATGTTCTCAACATTTTGTGGGGTACCGATAGAGAGATGACTTCCACTGATATCGTAAATGAAATGGCCGGACTTACTCAGAGTACGGTAATTGCTGTGCTTCGTAAGCTCACCAAAGAGGGCTACGTAAAGGTTGCCGGTGTCACCCATAGCGGAAAGGTGCTGAGCCGTACTTATCGTCCCTCGGAAGATTCCAGAGAATACATTACCCAGCACTTCACTGAAGATTACGCAAGCTTTTCCAACGTGATTTCCCAGTCCGATATGTGTGCAGCTATCCTGCGCATAAGCGATGATTCCGAAAAGGCAAAGTCTGAAATCTCTAAGCTGAAAAACATTTTAGCAGAGTATGAGAAGACTTTGTAATCCAACGGGGAACCCATGAATTATTCGTTTGCAACTGTATTGATGACTATATTGGCCAGTAACCTGGTAATCATCCTGATAACTCTCTGCTTCCGCTTTGAGAAGCTTCTTTTGACTATCGGGTACAGGTTATTGGCTGTTTTTCTTGTTCTGACGTTAATTCGATTTATTTTTCCCTTTGAGTTGCCGTTTGCGAAAAGTATTTACATAACAGGTCCACTTGCCGATTTCTCTCTTTTCATGCGTCACCCTTTGTTCGGACCGGATTACGTAAAAACTCCTCACACTCCTATTGTGTCCATTTTGTTTCTTCTTCAATGCTTCTGGCTTGCCGTATGTGTAATAAAACTGTTCCGCCACATACGGGACTATCTTTACGTTTCCCGGTTTATCCGCAGATATGGGCGTGACATTTCCCAAACATCCCCCATCCGGGATATCATGCAAAATATTTGCGGATCCCAATCTAAGCGTTTTCGCATAATTACCATGCCCGGATTAAAAACCCCTCAAATTTTCGGGATTTTTTCTCCGCGCATCTTACTTCCCGACTCCGTAGCTTTTTCACAAGAAGATTGGTACTTTACCCTACAGCACGAAGCCTTTCATTATTTCCATCACGACCTGCTAATCAAAGAAGGCGTAAGCTTGCTATGCATCCTTTACTGGTGGAATCCTGCCTGCAGACTTTTACAGAAACAGGTAGAACTGCTTCTGGAAATGCACGTAGATGACTCCCTTTCACATCAGGACCCCGCTACCATCAGTGCCTATTTACGCACATTACTGCGAATTGCAGAGTCTACGGTTAACGACACGCCGGCAATCCCGGCAGGGCTAACCATTTCTGCAATAGGAAAAAATGAAGACGAACTCGTAGCACGCTTTCAAATGCTATGTCACAAAAGCAGTCGCATCAGGCTTCCGCTGTTCTTAGGCTTACTGCTGATAGTCGTTTTCATATATGTCGGCTCTCACCTCTTTATCCTCGAGCCGAGCAGTTCCTACATGATAGAGGACAACAACGCTACTCTAGGGCTTACAGATGGGTTCTATGCTGTTCCTTTATCGGATGAGACTTTTGAAATTTATTATAATGATGTTTTAATAGAAACGGTTAACAGTTTGAAATACTATCGCGAGATTCCCGTTGTTTATACTAAATAGGTACGCTGACGGATTATAGGCTCTGTTTACTTCATCGTTTTTCCATGGAAGTTAACAGAGCTTATTTTCTTTTTTATTTATTGCGATTGTGTTTTGTCGCAATTCTATTGACTTGTAGCATCTTTTTGCTATATACTTTTTACATCAAAACAAAGGAGGCTTTTACTATGAAAGCAAAACACATCACACAAAAACTGCTTCTGCTTGCCGGAGCCGTATGCCTTTCCACGGCACTTTTAGCTTCTCCTGCAGCCACCCTGTCCGCGCATGCATACTCTTCTTCAAACAGCGAAGTAACCGTTCAACCAAGAGCATTCGACATTCAATACCGTTACAAAATCGAGGATGGAAAGATGTACAAGCGCCTCTATAACTACTCATTGGGAGTATGGATCGGCGATTGGATTTACGTTTGCGACTATCCGGAATAAATAGAAACCACTATCAAAAACCTGCATACATCCTCCAAGGAATAACTCCTTAAACGATGTATGCAGGTCTCTTTATTTCTTTTGATGTTTTAATTATTTTCTTCCAAAAACAGCTTGGGTGTCATATACATCAAGAACAAAATGCTCTGACCTAAATACCACACCGATTCCGTCAGTCCAAATCCCACAAACACAATCCAAACCATTAGCGGTAAAAGATTCGCTGTTCTTTTCTTGGAGGCCGCCAATCGCACCGCCTTACACAAGAACCACACGATTATTCCCACAAACAGTATTCCCGCCGGAATACCAAAGCAAAATGCCATCTGAATAAATACGTTCTGCGCGGTGTATATTGTCACACCCGAACCAATGGACATATAACCTTCACGCAACTCATGCCCCCATAGGTTCAATCGTTCCAGATAAGCTCTGTAAATTACCTTACGAATACTTACAGAATTCTCCGAATCCTCCCTTGCAAGATAATCCACCTGTGTACCGGTCAGCTCCGCCGCTTCGACTTTCAATCCCAGCTTATCTAAAATCCCGCCATAATTGTAACGACTATACAGCTCTTCCCACACCTCATCCGGAGAAATATATTTTTCCGAGTCCCACGAATCAAAAGAATGTACTTTTTCCGTCGAATACTCTCCGTCAAACCACACCGGATGGCTTAAAATGCACGGCAGATAACGGATTGTACCGTATACACACGGAAAGGTCAAGACAGTGCAAAGCAGCAGACAGCCCCACTGTAAAATCAACCGGGATGCCTTTTTCCCGAGAATTATTATCACACTGTAAACTCCATAAACTCCCGTCAAAAGCACCGCAATAATAAGTGCAGTTCTGCACATGGTAAAAAGCATGAAGCTAACAAGGCCACCCGCTAATACATAGAGAAGCACTCTACGCGCCTGCGACCATTTCGTCTTAGCCTTTACGGAAAGCACATGTATCCGATACAGCACACACATATAGGTAACCAAATAAAAAAGCGCCGTCATATTACAATTTCCGTACGGCCCCATGTATCGTACAACATCATAAGGTCTAAACCCATATGCCCAAATCTGCAACCCGAAAAAGCCCAAAATGAGCCCGTTTATCAACGAATTCCAAATCAGGTCATGTTCTTCCTCAGAAATTGGAGCACCATAAAAGGCGAGAAACATGACAGCATACCATATTTGCCAAATTTCATAATATCGGGAGATAACCATAAGTATTGACATCACAAAAAAGGCTGCCAAAATCAGACGATGCCTCTTCAGTCGATTCCAGACCTCTTTTCTGTGTGTCCATACCCTCACCCATGTAAGTCCAAGCAGGCACACAGCCAGAGTCGCCGTCAGCACTTGCGACGCAAATACGCCCTCTCCTCCCGATACAATACAGGGACCGATAACCGCTCCGCACACCGCGCAACACAGCACCCAAATCATCGCAATCTTTAGGTATTTCTTTCTATCATACGCATACAGAGGAATCGTTACAGCTGCCATCACCACCGCATACAAATTGTTTGCCGTCGCCCAGTATACACCCAGCTGGCTCGCTCTCATCCAGTCTAAAACAGCTATCCCTGCGAACAAAAGTGTATATCCGATTATTTTCCACACTCTCTTCTTACTTTTCATCAATTACGCTCTACGCCTCACTCCGATACGTATCTACAATCTCCCTGATACTCTTTCGAATATCAATACTCTCATTTCCGGCATCCTTCAGCAGCTGTTCCAACTGTTGTTCAAACCGCTCCACATCAAACTCAATAGGCTTTCCTACATAAATCATTTTATTTGCCGTCTTTGTAAGCCCTTCCTCATCCATGAGCAGTTCTTCATACATCTTCTCTCCGGGTCGTAGCCCCGTGAATTTTATTTCAATATCCTCTCCTACCCGATAGCCGGACAGCTTAATCAGATTAGTCGCCAAGTCAACGATTTTAACCGGCTTACCCATATCCAGCACAAAAATCTCTCCGCCCTTGGCATAGGCGCCCGCCTGAAGCACCAAAGAAACCGCCTCCGGAATCGTCATAAAGTAACGGATAATATCGGGATGGGTTACGGTAACCGGTCCACCTTCCGCTATCTGCTTCTTAAAGAGCGGAATTACACTGCCGTTACTTCCCAGCACATTGCCAAAACGGACTGCCACGAAGTTTGTCTTTGATTTTTGATTCATCATCTGAATCATCATTTCACAAATCCGCTTAGAGGCTCCCATAACATTGGTCGGATTTACCGCCTTATCAGTTGAAATCAGCACAAATTTTTCTGTACCGTAACGGTCCGCTGCCAGCGCGGTCTTATAGGTTCCCCGTACATTGTTTTTAATTGCCTCATTCGGGCTTGTCTCCATCAGGGGCACATGCTTATGCGCCGCTGCATGGTATACAATATCGGGGCGATACTTCTCAAAAATATCGTTAATTCTTGCCGTGTTTCGCACAGACGCAATTAACACCACCAAATTCAGTTCCGGAAATCTTCGAATCAATTCCTGTTGAATGTCATAGGCACTGTTTTCATAAATATCCACCACGATCAGCTGCTTAGGATGATGGGATGCCACCTGACGGCACAGCTCACTACCGATGGAACCGCCGCCTCCGGTCACAAGAACCACTTTTCCGCTTACGTAGTCAAAAACCTCAGCCGTATTAATCTCAATGGGCTCTCTTCCCAACAAGTCCTCGATTTCCACTTCCTTCAGTTTCGAAACGGATACATCTCCTGAAATCAGCTGATACATACCGGGCAAGGTACGCAGCTTACAGCCGGACTCCTTACAGATATCAAGAATTTCCTTACGGGTCTGCACACTCGCAGAGGGAATTGCAAAGATAATTTCGTCAATGCCGTATTTCATTGCTGCTTCCAGAATCTTATCTCTGCCGCCCACAATCGGAACTCCGCGCATCAATTTCCCATGGCAGCCGGGCTGATCGTCAATGATACACTTTGCCTGTAAATTCAGATAACCGCTACTTTCAATTTCCTTCAAAATCATATTTCCGGCAGCACCTGCTCCGATAATCATGACATTATTACGGTGCGCTTTTTCAACCAGATTCGTCCGCTTTTCGTTAACCAATCGCAGAATACGATATCCAAAGCGAATACAGCAGGTCAGCACCGTCAAAATAATCCAATAAAGAATATAGTAGCTTCTGGGCATTCTCATGGAAAATCCGTAGCAGTACATCACCTGTACAATAGCGGCACAAAAAGTCGCAAATATAATATTCAGCATTTCATTGGCACTCGCGTATCTCCATACGCTTTTATACAATCGCCATAGTGCAAAAGATAGCAACGCCACACCAATATTAGGCAGCAAAATCATTCTGAAAAACTCAAAATACTGTGGCGGGATTTCTGCAAAGCTAAAATCGAAGCGCATATAAATCGCCACAAAAGATGCCACTATAATAGACATGACATCCATTAAAATCAACGCCAAAATCCGATTAAACGGAATTTTAAGAAAGTTCTGGTTTTTCTTTTCCCGGCTCATCTGGTATCTCCCCATCCGTCCACAATTCTCTGCCGTCTCTCAGACCACATAGTTATACATATTGTACTCTTTTTTGCATTTTTTAGCAACAAGCAGAAAACCGGACAGTCTGCAAACTGTCCGGTCTATATTAACCTAACAAATCCTCGGACCAACCGATATCCGTTTCACCCTCCGAAGGGTCGGAACCACCATCGTCCGAACCACCAGAATCGCCTCCGGAACTGCCATCATCCGAACCACCCGAATCATCGCTCGAGTTTCCTCCGTCATCTGAGGAATCTTCATCTTCATCGTCATCATCGTCCTCCTCCGGAACCGGTGTGGGTACAGGAGTCGGAACAGGCGTAGGAGCTGCCGTAGGTTTTACTGCAGGCTTAGGTGTCGCCGCAGGCTTCGTTGTAGGGGCTACCGTAGGCGTTGCTTCCGGTTCAGGCGTTGCCTGCGAGATTATCTGTCCCTGCTCATCATAGGTTGTCACAGTAGTCTCATAGCCCATATTTTCTCTGTTATTCCAAAGGTCAAAAGCATCTCCGACGGTTCCTGTGTGCACCGATACGCTATGCTCACCCACCGGAACACCCTGCACATGGGCACCTGTCTCTACTGTCATCTCGCCCTTCTCGCCGTCAATTTTCCAGTGTTCGTATTCTCCGTCATATTTCCCTTCGGAGAGCCCCGTCTGCAACAGACTCACCTTGCTTCCTGACTGCTTCAAAAGAGATAATTTTGTCTCTTCCGGTTGGAAACACACGTTAGAAAACGCCTTACCATCCACATCATACCCCACCTGTACGGACAACAAAACTTCATCGCCACGTTGCAATGTATAGCTTCGGCATCCTTCATACAGGTTAGGCGTCATGGTCTCAAACCACTCTTCGCTGCTAATCATATGAATGCTCTCACCCAGATACTCCGCCGCAGTCAGATTCTGGTGCATCGTCATCAGTTCACCCCGCACTGCCTCCTGCTCGGCTTCACTCAGGGTTCCCGTACTGCATAACAATTTTATTTCCAAGGAACTTTGCTCCGATTGGGAAAGCACGGACGGCGCATCCATATGAACCGCCTCCGGCATTCCGTAGGCACTGCTGGCAGCTGCACTGACCTCCTCTGTGCCGTCGCCACAGCCTGTCAACAATGTCACAAGCATCGTACCAATCAGCATGCCGCATATTCTCTTTTTAATCATTTTTCTTTCCTTTCATGCGAAACTGAATTGTCTGATTCTTATGCCGCTGCACCGGCATTTTCTCCGGCTTCACCGTTTCCGCTTACCGTCTGTCCGCCACTTGTTTCTCCGCTTTCACCGTTTCCGCTTACCGTCTGTCCGCCGCTTGCTTCTCCGCTTTCACCGTTTCCGCTTACCGTCTGTCCGCCACTTGCTTCTCCGGCTTCGCCGCTTCCGCCTTCCGGCTTCTCGCCGCCTGTTTCTCCGGCTTCACCGCTTCCGCCTTCCGGCTTTTCGCCGCCCGTTTCTCCGACCTCACCGTTTCCGCCTTCGGTCAGAGCATCCGCATCACTGATAATTTTCTCCAAGAACTGATGCGGTGCCGTACCCGGCTGATAACTGCCTCTTTCCAAAAGCAGATCCGCCAAGTAATAAATGCTTCTCGCCACCGGCGGTCCGTAAAGGGTATATGTCTGACCATCCTTCTCCAGGATGATATATCCGCGGAACGCGTATTCCGTCTTATATGCGGTTGCCGGTATTCCTATAAGAACAGAGGTATAGCGGTATCTTCCGTCCACCGTCTCAAAAACAACATCTTTCAGTTTTCCGCTACTGTCCTTTCCATAGGAAATTCCGCTGACTACCTTTTCGCCATCTTTAATCATAGGGTACTGTTCTCTGTTTTTATTGTTCATAACCAGAGTACCGTATTCTTTCAGTTTAAATCCGTTTACACCTGCGGAGGAAAGCAGATTCTTACGCAAGTCTGCCGATATTCCCGTCTTAAACCGAATTCCGGAATCTCCCGTGATACGCACAGAGAAGCCATGATAAGTGAGCAAATCCTTTAATCCCGGTTGCGCCGTGGCAACATAGGTCATTCCGTCATACGCCAGACTCCACACATACATACCCGTAGGGATTCCTGCGTCGGTATATTGATACATAACCGCCGTCTTTGCCTTACTGTCCGGTGCAACTACCGTAAGCAATCCGTCTTTCAAGGTTCCTTCATATACAACTCCATCCAGCCATAGCTCCGTTCCCTTGTAACCATCCGGCAGGCTTACCGTTACATTCGTATCCGGTGTGGGCTCTCCGCACGGCTCTCCGGGCATGTTTTCATACACCGGAATACTGAATACAAAAGGACTTTCCAGAGCATTTGCACTGGCGTACAGTTTTTTGATGCTGGCTGCTTCCGACGTAGGTGCGGAGATGTTTTGCATATATTGGTGCGTATAGAGAGCATGAACACCATTTTTATTTACATTATATTTCTGGAGATAAAGTGTACTCTGACCCTTTTTAATATAGTTTGCGGAAATAAAATCCGCACCGCCCAAGATGGAATAGTAGGCATCCTTCCAAGGATGTCCTGCGGTTCTCACATCTTTCGCAAACTGCAATCCGCTTTTAATCACCTGCTCATCCGTTTTTCCGGTAGCTCCGATGTTAAAGTAGTTATAATATCCCTCATATCCCGGATAAGTACCGGATATCAGAGGCGAGGTTCCGGCTCCCTGCTCCTGCAACACTCTCGCTGCCAGATGAAATGGACTGACCTCTCTGCCCGCCTCTTTTCCAACCATATAGAAAATGTAGGAAAAAGTCATGCTTGTTCCGGGAGCATACAGTTCCTCTCCCACCTCGTTCTTACTCTTCATAAACGTGTTGTTTAAGAAGTTTTCCACCGCTGCCAGCGTGTGATATTCCTCATTGTAGGTCAGCTGTTCAAACTGGAAAATTGCATCCTCATGTAAGGCATTTCGGGGATCCATATACATTTCCAATACTGCTTCCGTAGCATAATACCATGTCCCCGTGTCATACAATCCGTTCTTCGCCCAGTCGGGGAATGTCTTGTATACCAGACTTCGTCCACCCTGCAATTCGTTGTATATTACCGTATTCCAATCCAAGGTGGTATTCATTTTTGCAAAAGTCCAATTCGGATGCTTTTCCTTTAACGCCAACAGCGCCGGTTTGTAGCTCTCGGGAAACTGTTCAATATCGGGGTAGCTCTGTTCCCCATTCAGCGTAAAGGTTGATACGGAGCAATTCAGCCCGTAGTATTCCTCCCATTCCAAAAACCGGGCATCCGAGGTTGCCAGATATGTCCTCGGCACATACCCGTAATACTCGTTTTCACCCTTGTACAGCTTCACATACTGCCAGATTTCATAATCGTTATCCAGATAGACATCCAGAATAGACACCTGATGTCCGCTCAATACGGTAAGCTCCGCTTCACTGTCATAGGAAGGATGCTTCCGAATCGGATATTCGTCGCTCAAATACACCAGCGCCAGTATATCCCGCTCCTCGGCAATCCCCACCAGTTCCTCGCCTGCCATATCAATCCATTCCGCCGACTCCTCGTCCACAGCATCGGCACTTCTGCCCGAAACCTCCTGCCGGGTCGCCGCCTGCACACCTGCATTCTCCCAACTGCTTCCGCACAGGAAAAGTGCAGCTGACAGCATGACCAATATGCACTTTTTTAAAAAGCTCTTCTTCATAAATATCTCCCTGTACTTCTTTGTTACCAGTCAAGAATAACATATTTCGAGCAACATTCTATCGGTAGTTTTTACCACGGAGCAGTCCGTGCAGCTGTCGCAGTTTCCGCGGTGCTGCTGCAAACAGCGTGTGATAAAGCTTATTCTTCGCTGTTAATATCGGATTTACCATAGACTTTTTCCAGTTCTTGCGCAAATATTTTACCACACTCCTATACATTTCATTTTCGGCGTGCATCTGCGCAATCGGTATATGAAGCATGTACTCCAACCGCTGAAAAACACTGAACCGGAATGCTATGTCCGACAATTCCGGGTACTCTTTCTCAACAAGCTCCGATACAATGTCCGCGTTTATCACGCAGTCAGCAAATACCCTGGAAAAGTTGTCTTTATTTTCCTTGCGGGAATTGCTTCCCACTCTATAAAAAACATGATACATTTGCGGCGTAAGCGATACAATAGGCCCGATATATTCCAAAAGCTGCACCAGTAAAAAGAAATCCTCGTTTAACACGCCTTCCGGGAAACGTCCTCTTTCCTTTCCATCCCCGCATCCGCACGGAACTTCACCCGAAGATGCTTCCGCATTCCCGCCGCAGAATACTTCCTTGGCTATAAGCTTTGTACAGAAAGAGCAATCCCCGCGATGCATCAGAAGCTCTTCCAAAAATTTCTCCGGCGAAATACAAACATCCTGCTCGGGAGGCACACAGATATCCGGCAGCAAATTTCCCATCGGGTCTATTTCGTCTCGTCCGATTTGTGCGGCCTTCACACCATATTTCACAATCGCATGATATAAAAGCTCATACATCTTTGCATCCACGTAGTCGTCACTGTCAACAAAGCCTAAATATTTCCCCTTTGCCTTATCTATTCCCACATTTCTCGCCGAAGATGTTCCGCCGTTCTCCTTATGAAACACGCGAATCCGCTCATCACGTTCCGCCAATAAATCACATATTTCCCCTGTCCCGTCAGTGGATCCGTCATCCACCAAAAGAATCTCTAAGTTCGAATATGTCTGGCGCTGCAACGACTCCACACATCTGGGCAAATATTCCTTTGTATTATAGACCGGTACAATAATGCTGATTAAAGGCTCTTTTCCATTTAACTGTCCCATGCCCGTAGCTCCCTTAACTTCTCACATTCTGTCATCTTATCGTTCCCGCAGCAAACGATACATTTTTCTTTCACTAATTACTTCTGCCTCAGAACAAGGCCCTGTCTTCGGAAAGTCATTTTCTTCAATCGGCAGTTTCACCGCCAAATCCGCCTGTTGCAAAAATCCCTTCCTCACACAAAACTGTACTAAACGCATTGCTGCTTTTTCGGCATTCCACTCATTTACAATGGTATTGATTGCACTTCTTCCCAGCTGCGCACACAATTCCCTGTCATTCACCAATCGTTCTGCCATCCGGAACAGCATTTCATCCGCTCCATCCTTGTAAATCATTCCGTTTTTCTCATGAGTAATCAAATATGGAACAGCCCCCATCATATGGCTTGCCACGACGGCGCAGCCACTGTTCATAGCCTCATTTACCACTGCTCCCCAGCCTTCTTCCCGGTCACTTGTGGCTAAATAAATATCCGCCCGCTCCATCAGTTCCCGTACCTGTTCGGGTGCGCAATATCCCCGCAACGTTACAACATTCTCCAGGTTATATTCCGAAATAAACTGTTTTACGGTTTCCTCCATATCACCGCCACCTACCATGTCCAAATGAAAGGAGCATCCTTTTTCTTTCAGGTATCTTGCTGTTTTCAAAGGCAACTCCGGGTGCTTCCAGTCAATCATTCTTGCCGCCCAGAGAAGGGTTGCGGGTTTCTTTTCTTGCATCAATTTATCCACATCATAGAGCCTTGTTTCCGGAAAATATCCCCATTTCAGCATTTTTTTTGGGTAAGCTCGTACAATATGAAAGTCCGACGGCACATAAGCACCGGCACATAACAAATACACCGGATTTTTTCTGTAACGGGTATGGTCATAATATTTTTTTCGCAATCCTCTGGGGGATACCGCTTTCCATTGTCCGGTCTTATACAGGCGCTCACTGCAACGAATAACCGGGCTGCCGTTTTGCAGGCGGGGTTGAATCAGGCTCTCATCATCGGACCCTCCAAACATTACCAACCCGCTTTGAAGAATCAAATCTTCACATCCCTTAGGGTCTTCCTCCCACAGCCTTAAATAAGGCTTATCATTTTCACTCCGCCACCCCATTCGGATTCTTTCCTGCTCAACCGGTTCTGTCTGCACAAACACAAAACTACCGTCCAGAATATCATACATGGCATCACAAAAAGGAATCTGATGATGATTCAAATAATTTGATACAAATACAAATTTAACTTCCAATGATTTTTGCATACATTTCCTTCATTCTTTCATAATTCTGCTCTTTATCATGGGTTTTTCTTGCATGATTTCTTGCATTTTCGCAATACTCTCTCATTTTCGTATCATCCGACCAGATACGAATCACCGAATCTGCGAGGTTTTTGGCAATTTCTTCCAGAGACAATTCTTCTCTCTTTCCATAACGCTCGTTATCAAATCCATTCCGTATTGTTCGGTACCCTTCGTATAAAATACCGTCCTTTTCGTCTAAAAAAACACCCGTAATTCCACCCACATCAGCGCTGACGCAAGGCATTCCCAAAAGCATGGCTTCCCCCAGAGAATTCGGTGAATTTTCAACAGCAGAGCAACATACAAACAAATGGCTCTTTAAATATTGCGCCTTCATCTGTTCCGCACTCAGTCTACCTAAAAAATATACGCAATCCTCCAGCTCGTTCTTTCGGATTAACCTCCGCAGATACTTACCATATGCGGAAATTTTCAGTTTCTGCTTCAACGTAACATAATTTACAAGGCTGTTCCCCGCCACATATACCTTTGTATCTGGATATTTCTCCCGAATGATGGGCAAAGCCTCCAGCATATAGTGCAGACCCTTAATGGGATAATCGCCTTGGCTCAGAAAAATCGCATAGGGCTGCGCTTTGGATATATCCCATCTTTCATCATAAAAGTCAGGACGCAGCGTCTCGTTCACCTTAAAATATTGTGCATTGGGGTTCCACTTTTCCAGATAATATTTATCAAACGGGGTTCTTCCCGACACATTTTGCACAAGGCTTACAGCCTCCCGCTCCATTTCACCGCGCAGGGCGAATTTTTTTTGTTGCTCAACAATACTGTCCTTTTTCAAAATATCCCGCAGCGTCACCGAACGAATCACTTTTTCCGGCATACTTGCAAAATATGCTTCCGCCAGTGCCGTGCACACACCCTGCACGCCGATTAAAAGGCGCTCCTTTCGGGGAAAAACCCTGCACATAGCTAATGTGTGGGGATATTCCGTACCGAAACAATGCACCACATCCGGCTCTGCTTCCTCTGCAATCAGCTTCATGGAATGCTCCAAGGTGCTATCGTAAACATGAGGGCGAGTGGTATCCTCCCGGAATCCAAAAAATAGAATTCTTCCTTCCGGGGCGTCCACTTCACGCTTGCAAACACTTTCACCTTCATTAAACAGCTCCTTAGGTGCGGGCGCCGCCACCATTAAAGTGATGCCGTTTTCCTGCCGTTTTTTCAGCACCACATGAGCCAGTCCGGACAACCAGCCCTCTTTATTCGACGCCTCCAAGCCAAGTTGCGCCGCAATTACCGGCAACATCACATTGCACAGCCACAAAACCTTCATACGCATCTCCTAGTTAAAAATCCAATTCAGATATGGCAACAGTCTGATATCTACCGCATACATCCCCTTTAAAAGGAACAGGAAATACACACCGAAGGCTCCCACAACCGCCACATATCCCAAACGTCGCAGAACCCTATTTTCCATTTCTCCAAGCAGTCTCGGTAGCAGAAAAATCTGGGTTATAATCATATAATAGCCCACCCTCGATGCTTCAGGAATAAAAGAACCGCAGCAGTATACCACCAGTCCGAACAAATTCAGGAAAAAATAGAAACGATTGGTCTCATCCTTACTGATACTCTTCCGATAACAGATTATACAGAGAATCAGTACGCAACAGCATTTCAATATATTCACATAGGACAACTGACCGTTATCAAAAGCGGAATCTCTGTAATAAGGGTAAAAGAAGAATATGATTTCCCGATACAAATCCTGACAGAAAATCAGGCTTCCCAGAAATACACCGCCGCAAATGTAGTGAATCCGTCTCAGCCTTGCCGAAGCAAGAAACCTCGCCAACAGATACACCGGTATCACCAACAGTATCGACTTATGAATCAGCGTCCCCACAAGAATCCATAAAATAAACTTACCGTAGTCTCTCCGCAGTACATATTTCACAGAGAAAAGCGCCACCGCCAACGCAAAATAGTACCTCACGGAATTTAAGCTGTTAAAATAGTATCCGCCGGTCATCAGCAGATAAAGCGAAAAAGCAACATACTGCGCCTGATCCCGCAATGCTCTCACAAAAAAGAAAACAGTTGTTATGGAAAAGAACGCGAAAATAGAAAGATATTGTATTTTCCCGCCCTGAAACAGGTCTCGGAAAAACCAGACAATGGCATTGAAACCTATTTCCGATGAAACATGGCGATTCTGCTCAATGAGCTGAAAGTTCAACCAATAAACCCAATAATCATTTCCCACTGCAATCCTACAAGCTGACACTCCTGTCAGCAAGCAGAAAATTGCAAAAAAGGCAACTCTGTTCCGCGCCAGTTTCCTGTCACACCACGACCGCTCTCCCGCCAGTCTGCCTCCGCGGATATATCCGGGTACATATTCTTTGTTGTCTACAAAGAAGGCCAGCACAACAGTTACAACCGTCAGGCCGATATATATAAGTGCACTTTTTTCCACTGTCAGCCTCCCTCTTTAATTCCTTCCTTCATTAGTGCATACGCCTGCTTCACACCGATTTCGGAACACATTTTTTCCCGATGCGCCAGCAAAAAACGAATCGCCATCAGACGCGCCAGCTTACCGTAAAGATATCGGTACAATACACCTCTGTCGCGGAAAAACTTTTCGTTGTAACCGCTAAACCATGTTGATGCAGAATCCGTACGTTCCTCGCCGGCAATCGTTACGGGAGCCGTATACACCCGATATCCCTTTTTCATAAATTCCTTTAAAAACAAACTGTCTTCACCATTGCTGTACTTCGCACCGCCGCCGAACAGCAGGGAAAAAGTCACTCCGGACGCCAACAGTTTATCTGTCCTTACCGCAAAACTAACCGCACCGTAACGCCCACAATTATACCACCGTACCCGCTTCCGTTCCGAGATATGGTAGGTCCGTCTATTCTCCTCCACCGTTACATTAAACAATATCATATCTGCCTTGGGATTGGCTTCGAATTCAGCAGAAATCGCCTCAGCATATCCCGGCTCATAAACGATATCCTCGTCCGAAAAAAGACAGATATCACTATCTGCCCTTAATATGGCCTCATTGCGGCTTCTCCCAACCCCTCTGTCCGGGAAGGAAAAAAAGCGCACAAAATGCCCCTTATATTCTGTTTCTTCATATGCCAGCCGATCGCACTGGTTGATAATCACCGCGTCAGAATCCAGCTGCATACGGTTCGCTATGTCCTCCAGGGTTTGATTCATAACAGACGCCAATACCTGAATCTTCATGAGAACACATCCTTCCTTTACTCTCCCGTTTCTTTATTGAAACGATAATACGTCCGAATCAGCCATTCGTCAGCATTGCACAAAATTACAGCCGTTATTTTACAATCCTGCTGTTCCAAGTACTCCAACACACCTTCCAGCGGTTTTCCCACACGGCTGCCTGCATTTACAGCCAGAAGAATCCCATCCGACTCCCTAAGTGTCACTACGCTTTCCGGGCATAGCATCGGTGCCGGTATCGGCATCCATTCCCCTTCCGTAACAGTCTTAGGACAGCGTGTTTTCAACTGTTCCAGCAACTGTACCGGATTCACCCTTCTATCAGCACCGCACAAGGCTACTTTTTTCTTTCCGCCAAGCAGGTAAGAAACATTTTCCTCCAACCCGACACTTTCTAACGTTCCGACTACCTTGAAGCCGTAGCGTTTCCTGATGGTGGCAGGGAGCCAGATACTGTCATCGCTCAATTCCTTCAGCAACAGAAATATCACGGCAAAGAAGCAGGACAACACCGCACTTAAAACAAGCGCTCTGCCTACACGCACATCCCGCTCTACAGGCATTGCTGCCGGAGTCGAATCAATCAAACTGACTTTCGCCAACTCTCTAATCTCTCCCGGCATTACTTCCGTCATCACCGTTTCCACCGCTTTCGCTATAGGAATACATTTTTCCGGGTTCACCATAGTAACCTGTGTAGACGGAACGCGCAGATCAGACGCCAGCCTTGCACTTAACACCTGCGCCAGCTCCTCATTCGTTAATCCGGTTTCACATCTTTCCTGCACCGCATTTAGGAATAATTCGGAATCCAAATAGGTGTTCCAAGAGGTTTCGTTGATGTAAATTGTTCCAATGTCCTTTTCCTCGGACACATCATATTCCACATGGTAGGTAGATACCGCACTGTACACGGTTTCGGCGCACAGAACGTTCTTCACATAGTAACTGCCGCCGAACACCAGCATACCGGCCAGTGTAACTCCTATCACTATATGCAGTTGTCGAATCATACGCAGTACAGTGAGCCTTAGATCAAACGGCTCCTTACCATAGCTTCCCTCCGGCATAATTACTCCTGTCCTCTTCTCTCTTTCTCTTCCTTTAACGCCGTAATCTGCTCAGACTCCACGCCCTCCGTGCTGTCCGGCCAGAACAGCACCTTGAGCGTCAGCATCATAAGCTTTATGTCTAGCCATACCGAATAATTTTCAATATAAATCAAATCAAGTTTTAACTTATCGTATGGTGATGTGTTATATTTACCGTAAACCTGCGCAAATCCTGCCAGTCCTGCCTTCACCTTCATACGGAAAGTAAACTCCGGCATCACCTCCAGATATTGCTTAATAATCTCAGGCCTTTCCGGTCTGGGACCTACGAAGGACATGTCACCGCGCAAAATATTAATCAGCTGCGGCAGTTCGTCTATCCGGCATTTACGGATAAATTTTCCTATAGGTGTGACACGATTGTCATTTTTCTGCGCCAACCTTGCCACGCCGTCCTTTTCGGCATCGGTACGCATACTGCGGAATTTCATAATGTAAAACTCCTTCTGCTCCAGCGTACAACGCACCTGCTTGTACAATATCGGACCACCATCGTAAAGCTTAATGGCAATGGCTGTAATCAACATAAACGGAGATGCCAGAATCAGCAAAAATAACGCACATACAATATCTATCAGTCGCTTAAAGAATCTCTGCTCCATGGTAAGGCTGTATTCTCTTGTCAAAAACACCGGACTGTCAAATACATGCAATTCCTCGGCGCCGCTCATGATAACATCTGTTATTTTCGGCATGACATATACGCGGATGGAATTGCCGTAACAGAATTTTAACAGCGGGCTTCTTTCTGCCGTAGAGATATCGCCCAGCACCACCGCCGAGCATTCTCCGTTGTCATAGGCTTCCCGAATTGCCTTACAAACTGCTTCTTCGCCCTCTTTTACATGTATTGTCTTTGCAATTACATACTTGTCCTTACGGCTTTCAAACTTACTGCAAATATCCTCTACAGAGCGGTCTCCGTGAACCAGAAACAATTTTCTGGGCGGGAAAATATTTTGATAAATTCTGTTGGCAATATTCACATATATAATGACGATGACTATCTGTTCCACCATCATAATCAAAAATGCATCCGGTACAATCAGACCTCTCGCCATAATTATCATTTCAAAATAGAGAATGATATTAGCAAGTGCCGTAGACAACGCCTGGGAAAAAACAATTTCCGCATTCTTCTGGTAGCCCAGACGGATTCCTCCGTACGTGGCTGAAAGGAACAGCAAAACCACCGTGTAAAATGCCAGCTGCGCAAAGGTTCCTTTTCCCCAGAGTCCCTGCAAATCCTCTACCACACTGTACTGGAATTCATATCTCCAGTGATAGAAGAAAACTGCGGTTTCCAATATAATACAAATTCCGATTAACCCTAAATTTATCAACCGTTTAAAGGTTTCCAGCTTTCTAAGCTTTTGTTCATTGGCTGAACCGTTCAAAGTAAAATTCCTCCAAATTCTTTCTTGCAGAAAAATATATTACATTACAGTATACCACATTTTCCCACATTCGTACAGACCCGCGGTGTCTCATGATTGTACGCTTCGTCTGCGCCACCGCATATTCTCTCCGATTTTACAGGCGACGCGCCACAGCACGTACTGCCCAAAAGCAAAAATGCCATGCACTCCTGAAAACTCCTAAGCCCTCTGCTTTACGATACAAATTCCAGATGCGTCGCACCGCCTCCAACTTATTTGAAGAAAGTGATTTCCCCGCCCGTCTGTATCTTGCCAGATTTTCATTCAGACCATATGCTGTGTAACCATTTCGAAGTACCTTCCACCAAAGAGCGGTATCCTCACTTTTTATATCCGGCATCTCCAACAGTTCTGTTGCGATTTTTTCCCTGTCAAACATGACCGTGGTCGTAAAAATGGTTGTATTACTCAAGGCCTGCTTATAAGTCAGCATTTCAGGCACATGTACAATCTTTCCCGTACCTTTCCCATGCTCATCCGCAAACTCATACCCCGTGAACACAAACGCAGCTTTCTTTTCCTGTTGGAAAGCGAGTTCCTTTTCCAGCTTTTCCGGCACCCATAAATCATCCGCATCCAAGTAAGCAATAAAACGTCCCTTCGCTTCTTTCAGTCCACGGTTTCTGGCTTTCGCTGCTCCCATGTTAGCAGGCTGCTTTATAAGCCGGATTCTCGTCTCACACTTTTCCGCTATATATTTTTCAATCTCTTCCACCGTGCCGTCGCTGCTGCCGTCCTCCACCAGGAGAAGCTCCCAGTGCGGATAGGTCTGCGCCACTACACAATCCATGGTTTCCCGTATAAACCTTACGGCATTATAAACCGGAACAATAATGCTGATTTGCTCTTCCGACATCATTTCCTCACCTAACCAAAAGATAATAGCCGTTATACTCCTGTGCGGAACTTCCTAACAATTCCTCCAGTGCCTTCACCTCTGCAGCACTCTTTTCGCCCGGCAGCACAATACAGTTTACACCCGATTCCACAGCCGCCTTTGCCTGTTTGGCCACAGCAGGTCGTCGGTTCTCGCCGGACAGCACACCCGCCTGACCGGATTCCGCCGGCAGTTCTCCTTTTCCCTGCTCGCCGGAAACTCCCGCAGGAGCTTCCATCCACTCGTACAGCGCAACAAGCTCATCAGAATAAGTATCATAGGAATAGGCATTCAGCCATTCGTCCCACATATTTCGCCCATACAATAACCGAACAGACGCATCCGCCTCTCTGGCATACTCCATAATTTCCCTCGGGGCCCACAGACAAATACCGCCCTCCGGGTTCTTCTCCCGCAGCTGTTGCAAAACAGCCTCTGCTTTTACACGCTCCGTTGCGGAAGTGTCACCTTGTACGGGAGTTTTTCCCATGCCGCCGCAAAGCGTTAATGCCACCAATAAAAGTCCCACCAGACGCCAATCTCCCTTGTGTTCTCCAAGGAAGCAGACTGCGCCATACGCAATCAACGTTGTCACGGGAACAAGACTCCAAATCCACTGGTAATCATAAAATTTTGTCTGGTAGAGCATTAACCCCGCCGCAGTCACCGGAATCACACACCCCACCGCAAGAACCGTTCCGTAAATCAGCAACGATTTTCTGCTGTTCTTTCGATAAACCATCCACAGGAAAAGCAAGCTTGCTCCAAGCAGTGCCGCCAGCTTTCCTGCACTGATATATGCCTGCCAGCCAATCCACGCATTATTCAGGAGTTCCTTCACATTACGCCTCCTTCTCTTCAGTCGCAGCACGCCTTGCTTTCACAGCCAGCGCAAACTCAATTCCGCCGACTCCCAGTGCTACAAGCAGGCACGCACCACAGCCATATAACGTCCACACAATGCACGCCTCCGCAACTACGCACAAAACCACACACAGCCACTTTCTCCGCAAACAAAGAGAAAGCGTCCACGGAATCAGTACCGCGTTGCGGATTGTCACACCGCGCCATCCGGTATACAGCACCCCAAAACCATCCATTCCGTACAAATAGCACCCTGCCCAGAGCACAAGCGACACCGCAAGGAGAAAACCACCACGCCTTTTTCTGTTTTCTCCAAAAAGACTTTTTCCCAGTGTTGCATATGCGCCATAAGAGCCAAGCAGCACCAGCACCGGCACCACTCTCCACACCACCGTCCGAACAGACAGTGGCAACAATGCACTCAGCCCGCCGTACAGAGTGGGTAGGCATAAAATCTTTAGTCTGGAAGGAATTCCCTGTTGATAGACCTGTCCTGTCAAGGGGTTAACCCGATAAATTCCATCATTCTGTATAAAGCTTCCGACAGTTTCCACCGTCATATCACCCTGTCTGTAAACAGCAGGATTCCACAGCACAAAGATTACCTGTGTAATTACAATCAGCAAAAACAATATAAGCAACAGCCTGCCGGACAGAGAACCCGTCACTTTCTTTCCCGAAGATGCGTCCCCCTCCGAAACTGCTTTTTTCCTATTCCTTTGATGCATCCAAATAAAACACACCGCAGACAACACCAGCATCAGGAGCACGGCCACTCCCTGCAGTAAACAGCACACCTCAAACGAACAGCCCAAAAAAACTCCGATTAAATGCGCAACCTCCGCTATTCCAATTAAAACCACCCATGTTGCCGGCAGCAAGTCCGCAACTGTATATCGATTCATCATAGAAAGCCCCACTTTCACTCAGTACAATATATATTGTATCATATCAACCCTTTCGGTACAACAAATAGTTACGCGCTCTTTCCAAGGAATCAAAAACGGTTGATGCTTATGCATCAACCGTTGTCCATCCTGCTTACAGCAAAAGAGTATACTTTTTAGCCTATTGCTTTTCTACATTTCCTTTACATCAAGTCGCACCTTATCGGCAATTCGGGCTATGTACTCACTGTTGGTCGGTCTTGTTCTTCCCCCCTGAACAGAATAACCAAACATTTTCTCAAACGTCGCAACATTCCCCCTGGTCCACGACACCTCGATTGCATTACGGATTGCTCGTTCCACCTTCTGATCCGTGGTTCGGAACCTCTTCGCAATTGTCGGATACAACAGCTTTGTCACACTGCTGACTACCTCCATATCCTTTCCCGATAGCAAAATCGCATCTCTTAAATAATGATAACCCTTTAAGTGCGCGGGTACACCAATCTCCAACATAATGTCTGTGATGTACCTCTCCAGCTCACACTCCTTTAAAGCGTTAATCTCCATATAAATTCCCCTTTCCATGTCGATTATGACCCTATTACTGCGATGAACGAGATAATATTATCATAATTGTCAGATTTTGGGAACATTTTGACCCGCTAAGATTCCGTTAAGAATGATTGCACATTATCATATTTTTTCTTTTACCAAATAGATGGGGCGACGCTTTACTTCCATGTAGGTTTTCGCCAAATACTGCCCTAAAATTCCTGTGCAGAAAAACTGCACACCGCTTGTCATCAGAATAATGCATGCCGTGGACGCCCAGCCGGAAACCGGGTCCCCGAAAATCAGCTTTCTCACAATGATAAATATAATCATTGCAAAGGCAAGAAGGCAAAACAACACACCTACCACAGAGGCAATCATCAGTGGCGCTGTGGAAAACGCAACAATACCGTCAAAGGAATACAAAAGCAGCTTCCAGAAGTTCCACTTTGTCTCGCCCTTCGCTCTTTCCACATTTTCATACTCCAACCACTTCGTATTAAAGCCAACCCAACCGAAAATACCCTTCGTGAAACGATTATACTCACGCATGGAAAGTATCGCATCTACCATCTGCCGTGTCATCAGGCGATAGTCTCTTGCGCCGTCCATAATCTCCGTCCTGGAGATTTTTTTCATCAAACGGTAAAACATGCGGGCAAAAAAGCTTCTAATCGGCGGCTCGCCCTTTCTGCTGACGCGTCTGGTGGCTACCGAGTCGTAGCCCTGCTCCATATAGGAAAACATTTCCGGAAGAAGAGACGGTGGGTCCTGCAAATCCACATCCATCATCACCACATAGTCGCCGTTTACATTTTCCAAGCCCGCAAACATGGCGGCTTCCTTACCAAAATTCCGCGAAAAAGAAAGCAGATGCACCCGTTCATCCCGCTCACGGAGTTTTTTTACTTCTTCGACAGTTTTATCTTTAGAGCCGTCATCTACATACAGCAGTTCCAAATCCAGCCCCTTTTCCTTAAAAAACGGGTCATTTTTCATCAACTCCTCATAGAAGAGTTCAACGCTTTCCTCCTCATTATAACAGGGAACAATTACACTTAACAGACTCATAAGCTTCTCCCGTCTCCTCCTCAAACACTATATCCTTTAGTATACATAAGACTGCCGCAGCAAACGGAATTCTCCGCCGGCAACGACAGTCCTTTTCATACGTTCTTATTCTCCCAGTCCGCTCTCTACCGCCTGAACCAGTGCATCCAAAGCCTTCTGCTCATCCTCGCCCTCACAGACGAACTCAATCTCGTCTCCGCACTTTACGCAGGCCCCAAGCACACTCAAGACACTCTTTGCGTTTGCCGTATTATCACGGAATGTAAATGTAATCAATGACTTGAACTGCATTGCTTCCTTGCAAAGAATGCCTGCTGGTCTTAAATGCAGGCCGGTGGGATTTTTGATAACTACCTTCTGACTTACCACTTGCTATCCCTCCAAATTCGAAATCCTCTAGTAACACTATACCATGATTACCCTGCAATCACAAGTTGTTTTTAGAACAATACATCTTGAATCAAAGCCGCAAGTTTCTCCGCTTCCTCCCGAATTACCTGCTGATCCTTACCTTCAATCATAACACGAACCAAGGGTTCTGTACCGGAAGGTCTAATCAGAACACGTCCTTCTCCCGCAAATTTCTCTTCCAGAACCTTGATTGCCTCAGCAATCTGAGGGTATTCCATATACTTGTCCTTCTTATGGTTAGCCACCTTTGCATTTACCAATGCCTGGGGAAGCACCTCCATAATTTTGGCCAGTTCAGACAGTGGCTTCTTACTCTCTGCCATTACCTGCAACAGATGAAGCGCACTCAGCAAGCCGTCCCCCGTTGTATTCTCATCCAGAAAAATAATATGACCGGATTGCTCTCCGCCAAAGCATGCACCGATTTCCTTCATACGCTCCAGCACATAGCGGTCGCCCACCTTAGTCTGCTCCATATGAAGATGGTTCTTCTCGCCCATTAAGAAGAAGCCGAGATTACTCATAACCGTCGCAACAATGGTATCCTTTTTCAGCGTGCCGTGCTGCTTCATATAATTACCCACGATAGCCATAATCTGGTCGCCGTCAACCACCTTACCGTTCTCATCCACCGCCATCAAACGGTCCGCATCTCCATCAAAAGCAAGTCCGACATCCGCCTTCTCATAAACAACTCTCGCCTGCAACTCTTCCATATGCGTAGAGCCGCAATTTGCATTGATATTGGTTCCGTCCGGGTTGTTATGGATGGCAACCACATTGCCGCCCAGCTCCTTCAGTGCCTCTACGGAAGTATAGTAGGATGCACCCTCAGCGCAATCCACCACAATTTTCATTCCCTGCAAATCCACAGGAACCGCCTTAACGGAATGATTAATGTACTCTTCTCTCGCATCCGTACGGTATTTTACCTTGCCGACGCCGGAACCGATGGGGAACTTTACACCCGCCATATTATTACGAATCAGCGCCTCAATTTCATCCTCCAGTTCATCCGGTAGTTTATAACCGTTTCCGTCAAAAAACTTAATACCGTTAAACTCTACGGGATTATGCGACGCAGAAATCACAACGCCGGCATCCACCCTGTATTTCTTGGTCAAATACGCCACCGCCGGAGTCGGAATCACGCCAACATAAATGCAGTTTGCTCCCACAGAGCAGGCACCTGCCATCAGCGCATTTGCCAACATGTCACCGGAAATACGGGTATCACATCCCACCATAATCGTAGGCTTGTGCTCCTTTTCCTTTGTCAGCACATAAGCTCCCGCCTGCCCCAGCTGCATTGCCAATGTTGGTGTCAGTTCCTCATTTGCAACTCCTCTCACACCGTCCGTACCAAACAATCTCGCCACTTGTGTTACTCCTCCATTTCTTCGAATCTGATTCTTACAACCAGTTCTTCTTCAATCAACACATCCTCTGTCAAACTCACAGACACAGGAATGGAATAAGTCTCATCCTTCAGTTCTCTCACACTTGCGATGCCCTCTTCCTCCATCCATGCTTCTACATCGATGGTTCCTCTGATGGCATTTTCCTGCAACGCCTTAACAACCGCTTCCAGACCGGATACCTTCATTTCATACGGACCATCTTCCGCATACATAGCATCAAGTCCTCCCGGCACATTCAAAACACTGATTGCCTCTCCTGGGATTCTCAAAGTTCTGATATACTCCGGCTCGACAAACACGGTGGCCTCAATCCTACCGTTAAAGCTGCTCTCTGCCAGCTTTACATTATCCGGAATATAGTCCTTAATATTAATAATCTGAACGAGACTCTCATCTGCCTCCTCAATGCTCAGCACCTCTTCCGGTATGGTAATCCGGTTGATTCCCGCAAGCGCAGAAGGCGTTCCTGCAATCAAAACAGTCGCAGGATTGCTTTCAACCATCCCCGTTACCAGATAACCGTCCGCAGGGGTTCCGCTGACATTCAATTCAATGGGTACTTCCTTGGTCGCAAGCACTTCCACCGACATATGAACATAATTTACATTCTGTGTAATACTCGGCAAATTCAGCCTGTTGCCCGACGCATCATAAAGCTGGGTTTCCACATTTGCCGCCAGGCTGGTAGTGGCTCCCGACACATCAATCTCTATTCCCGCATAGCTTATCTGCTCCACCGCAGATTCCGGTCCGGATACTTCTATCAGGGTCTGATCCGGGGATGCCTTGGAAATCATATAGCCCTCTGCCACGTCTCCCACAGTGTTGTACTGGACGCGAATCCACTTGCTCGCTCTCTCCTCCACATTCAGGCGAAGCACGTCCGGATTCGCCGTAATGGAATCAACCTCTGCAATGGGAACCGAAAGACTGATGCCGATGGTATTCACCTCTGTCAGTCTGCTCATGTCAGCCTCCGCCACAATATCCGTAGCACGCAGCTGCTGTATCACACTTCTGGGCGCACGCACCGATACGCGGATGGAATCCGTGCCGTCCAGCACCTCATAAACCTTGTTTTCCTTTTCCAGTAATTCCACATTGGTCAATGTAACCGGTACATTATAAAAGGTTGTGGAATCCGATGGATCATCAATCTGCACCACGAGAAGCCACAGTACAAAAGCAACCACCAGTGAGGCAAGCTTCAGGCTCCAATTATGCAATATCTTCTTTTTCATCTTTGTGCCTGCTCCTTCCGCGCCAGATACGCTTTTTCCCTGTATCCTCTTCCACATTCTTGTTCAGAATCTGCTGCATTCTTGTTGACAACTCCTCTGCACTCAGATTTCTCTCCAATCTGCCCTCATATGCCACGCTGATTTTTCCGGTCTCCTCGGACACAATAATCGTCAGGGAATCCGTAGCCTCAGAGATACCGACGCCGGCACGATGCCGGGTACCCAAATCCTTACTCAGCTCCATATTGTCGGAAAGGGGCAGATAACAGGTCGCAGAAACAATCCTGTTTCCACGCACCAAAACCGCTCCGTCGTGAAGCGGTGTATTGTGTTCAAATATGTTAATTAACAGTTGGCTTGTGACGATTCCGTCCACCTCAATACCGGTACGTTCGTAATCCTTCAAGGATTCCTTCTGTTCAATCACAATCAGCGCACCGGTTCTGACCTTACCCATCTCTACGCAAGCCTTGGTGATTTCACCGATGGTCTTTTCAGAAAACGTATCATGCTCACCCCTGCCGGTGTTTCCGATACCGAGAGAAAGAAGGAAATTCTTTTTTCCCAAAGTCTCCAGCGCATTTCTAAGCTCCGGCTGCATTACAATAATCAGCGCAGTAACCGCAAATCCCAATACGTTCTGTGCCATCCAAACGATGGTGTTCATCTCCAGGAAATACGCCAACAGCAAAAATACGGCAATCACCACCAGACCCTTCAGCAGCGTCCATGCTCTGGTCGCTTTCATCCAAGCCAACATGTAGTACACCAAAAAAGCAATGATCAGGATTTCCAAAGCATCTCCCAAATCCATTGTCTTTGTGTATATTCCAAAATTTTTTAAATACTCCTCTGCCGTATCAACCCACTGCATTATTTACTGTCTCGCTTCTATTTTTTAAATTTCTTCATAATCCTCTATGTCGTCTGTCACACGGTTTGCAGAGGTGCTTCCGATTGTCACGCTTCTTCCCGTTCCGCGACCTGTCGGCCGGCCCTGCGCGCCGTAGCCGCCTCTTCCGTATGCAGTTCGCTCTGTGGTAACACTGCGCCCGCCGTTACCATAGTTTCCGTAACGTCTCCGATACTCGTAGCCGTTATCCGTTCTGCCTACCGGCTCATCATCATAATCCTCCACCGGAGCACTGGTTCGCTGCGTATAAATCTTCTTGACCGTCTTTGTGGAGACAGATACGGACATCTTAGGCACCGCCTTCACATAATAATAATACTCATCATCTTCAAACTGTACCCTCTCAGTTCTGCCGTAATCCACACAAAACCTGAAAAACTCAATCACCTTTCCGACAGCCACCGCAAGCAACGAGCCCAACAGCGCCTCCAGGACGGAGATGTTGATATCATAAATCAAATCACCCACCAACAGAATAACGATGTTCGTCATAACGCCTGCCACCATGGCAATGGTCCAAGCGTAATCAATAGACATCCTGCGTATGAGGTACACCACCATCACAGTAATTGCAAAGGCCGCAACTACCACTATCATGCTCTTGTTGCCGATAACACCGTCGATTATCATCTTGATTTTCGCAGTAGCATCCTCGTCACCCATAATGCTGATTGCAGACGCACCACTCGTCACCGTATTCAGCAAATAATATACAGCCACGCCACTTCCCACAGACACAATCGACGCAGGGCCGCACAGAAGTCCCACCGCAATCGGTATCACGTAAGGGATTCTCCATGCAAAAAACAGGGGCATCAATCCTACCACAAGAGAATCTTTCGGTGCAAATCTGAACACCAGCAGATACAGCACCAGATAAAGGCAGAAGCCCACCAGCATTACTTCCAATGACAGAGCATACATATGCAACAAGCTGAACATGGCTGCAAAAGCCACGATACTGCCTACGGGCAGAAAGGAATACATCAGGGAAACAATCAACACAATCGCAACATTATCCAGCTGCGTCATGTAGCCCATCCTGCCGTTTATGGTATTCAACAAAATAAAAGCCAGTAAAAATTTCACAACAGGCAAAACAAAAGCTTCATATTTGCTGTACATCAACTTAATTTTTTCACGTATTTCCAGTAAACCGGTCATTCCATCCTCCGGCCGGATTCCTATTTTGTCTCGTTATAATAGGAACTCAGCTTTTTTAAGTTATAATAATAATTTTTCAGGCTCTTCTTCGCCTTTGCATAACGGTAGGTGCAGACAACATACGTCACCGCCGCATACAACGCAACAAAGACACCGTAATAAATCAAAGCATTCGTAGCAAAGCCTATCAGGTCAATCTTATACAAATCCTGCATAAATGTTTCAAAATCATACAGAATGTATAATCCAAACCCTATCGCATATGCAATGGTTGCACACACAATGGACTTCAGAATCTGAACCGCAATATAATCGCTCCGGAAATAATTTCCTATTTTCTGGTTCTTCTTTCCCTCGCCGCTTTCATACGATGCCATATGGGTCATTAAAACAATCCGTTCCTCATTCAGCATGAAAACTCCTCCTACAGGAAACGCATCTTCGCAGAGGAATCCGTATTATCCTTCCGCACTCTCGGTTGCTCAGCAGGGCGGCTTGCATTGATAATTTCCTTGAAGCCCTGTGTCACTTCATTTTTACATTTCTCACAAAAACGTCCGCTTCGGATTGCCTTTCCGCACTTCTCGCAGTTCAGGAAGAGAGCGGAATCCTGTGTCACCTCAAGACGGTCCTCACGCAACCACTGTCTGATTTGCGCAACCTCAACGTCACAGGCCTCAGCAACCTCCGTCATACTTGCTCCTCTATGCTCACGAACGTACTCCTTTACTTCCTGAAACTTCGCTTCCATTCCTTCCTTGCACGCAGGACAATAAACCGGTCCCACCACATAATTGAATATTCTGCCGCACAACTTACAATTTCTTACGTTCATCTTATCCTCCTTGTGTACAGATTATACTGCTGCCAACGCAACAAAATAAATCTTTTCCGCTCCGGCTTCCTTCAGCACCCGCGCCGCTTCCTCCATCGTACTGCCGGTTGTGTATATATCGTCCACTATAATAAACACTTTTGATTTTACATCATTTTGCGCTACATTAAAAGCCTTTTTCAAATTATTTTGACGTTCTGCAACATTTAATTCTTTCAGCGGGACTGTTTTTTTCACCCGTTCCAAAAGCCCGCAATAAACAGGTATCCCCAGCCGGTCGCCGATGACCCGCGCAAGCAACTCCGCCTGATTATAGCCCCGCCTGTGCTTTCGGCTTTTATGCAGCGGTATGGGTATGAGTCCGTCCGGCTTTATCTGCCTTATAAATTCCTCCAGTCGGATTGCCATCTGTTCTCCGAAATACTCAGCATATTCCTGTCTTCCCGCATACTTAAAGCGATATATAGCCTGCGCCGCCGAAGTATACTCATACAGTGCTCGCCCTCTCTCATAAGAGCGCTTTCTCCCTCTGCACTCCTCGCAGTACTCCGTCTCTTCACGCAGCTTTTTCCCGCACCGCATACACCATGGCGAAACTATCCTTCGCAACCTCCGGGCGCAGTCAGGGCATATTCCCTGCCCCACGGGAGTTACAATCTCATCGCATACCGGACATCGCAGCGGAAAAAACAGCTGCAACAAAATTTTCTTTCCCTTCTTCACACAGCCTCCTTAATCCGGAAGCCCTTCTCCTACACCGTAAACCTCTGCAATCCTCCTTGCCAGCGCCGTATATCTCCGGTTCTCGCTGGCATTGTCTATCATGCTTCTCACCGTGTCACTGCTGCCCAAAATAGTGACACAGCTTTTAGCCCTTGTAATCGCCGTATACAAAAGGTTCCTGTTAAAAAGCATACGCGGTCCCGACAAAAGCGGCAGAAGCACCGCCGGATACTCACTTCCCTGAGACTTATGAATTGTAACCGCATACGCCAGTTCCACCTCTTCCAGCAGGGAAAAGGGGTAAGTAACCCGCTTCTGCTCGTCATACTCCACCACCATACAGGAGGCATCCTCGTTTATTTCCCGGATTCTTCCCGTATCACCATTGAACACACCTACCCCACGGTCAATGGGAATTCCGTACTTACTGACAACCTCCCACTCCAACTGGTAGTTGTTCCGCACCTGCATCACCTTGTCACCCTCACGAAAGATTGTACTGCCGCTTATATATTCCCTCTTTTTCGGCTCGGGCGGGTTCAGATACCTCTGCAAAATACCATTTAAGGTTTCGCACCCTAATGCACCTTTTCGCATAGGAGTCAGCACCTGAATGTCATAAGGCGCAGCATTTACATAGCCCGGAAGCTTCTCCCGTATCAGCTGAATCATATGCTTGTATATGACATTCGCGTCATTTCTTTCCAGCACGAAGAAATCCCTCGATTTATTATCCATGCTGATTTGCTGTCCCGCATTGATTTTGTGTGCATTGACAATAATGTCACTTTCTTCCGCTTGGCGAAAAATCCTCTTTAGCTCCACCATAGGAAATCTGCGGCTTAAAATCAGATCCTTCAGCACCTGTCCCGGGCCCACACTGGGCAGCTGGTCCACATCCCCCACCAATATCAGTCTGGTCCCCGGCTGAACCGCTTTCAGCAACGCCTGAAACAGTTGAATATCCACCATAGACATTTCGTCTATAATAATCACATCCGCTTCCAGCGGATTTTCCTCATTCCGCTCAAAATGAACCCTGCGACTGTTTTCGTCAGAGAGTGCACCGTTTAATTCCAGCATACGGTGAATGGTACGCGCCTCGTATCCCGTTGCTTCTGTCATTCTCTTCGCCGCACGGCCGGTAGGTGCTGCCAAGAAAATATCCAGCCCCTCCTCTTCAAAATACCGTATCAGCACGTTTACGGTAGTCGTCTTTCCCGTTCCGGGACCACCCGCCAAAATAAACAATCCGTTGCAAACACACTCTCTGACTGCTCTCTGCTGCAAATCGTCCAACTCCATGCCAAGGCTCTTCGCCAGTCGTTCCACACGTTTTTCCATGGCGGCATCCTGCGAAGGTAATTGCTCCGCTTCATCCATCCTCATGTCCAATTCATACAGCATTCTCGCGCAGCCAAGCTCCGCATAATAATAAGATGCCGCAAACACAGCCTCCTGTTTGATGATAACCTTTTTATCCATCATTAGGTTGTCCACCTGCGGGCGAATTCCCTCACGCGGTACCTCCAACAGCTCCTGCGCCCTATCCAGCAGAACCTCCATAGGCAGATAGGTGTGTCCTTCTCCCACAGCTTGCAGCAGTCTATATAAAATGCCGCTGCGAATCCGATAGTCCGAATCCGTATGGATACCTATTTTCGCTGCAAGCTCATCCGCCATGCGAAAGCCTACTCCGTGAATATCCTCTGCAAGGCGGTACGGGTTCTCTTTCATAATTCTATAGAGTTCCATACCGTAGGTATCGTATATTTTAACCGCTAGCGCATTTGTAATTCCGTACTGTTGTAAAAACACCAGTGCGTCACGCAAGTCCTTCCTTTCCTCCATCTGAACAGCGATTTCCTGCGCCTTACGCTCACTGATTCCCTTTACCTCCGCCAAACGCTCCGGCTCCTCCTCCAGGACCCGGAAGGTATCATCCCCGAACTTCTTCACAATTCTTGCCGCCAGCGCCGCACCCACACCCTTTACTGCACCGGATGCCAGATACCGTTCCATCGCAACGCTGTCCTTAGGCGCCTCCACATGGAAGGAGATTATTTTAAACTGCCTGCCGTATAGAGGATGCTCTATGAAGTCCCCCTGTGCCTCGATGTTTTCTCCTTGGCTTAGCCCCTTGCAAAGGCCAACACAGGTTACTTCCTCTCCCTCTACGACAACGTTCATCACCGTATAACCATTTTCTTTATTCTGAAAAATGATATGCTCCACATATCCGTTGATTGTCTCCATCCGTGGACACTCCCGTCTTTTTAGGTGTCGCCGCAGCAGTACCTTTCCGCATGCAGCTTTCTGTATCGGTGAAAAAAGACTGCTTGTGTAAGCAGCCTTTTACTCGTAATTACGCTTCATCTGTTCATACAACATCTGCGCCAGACCTAAACCACTCTGTTCTGTGGTAGTCTTTGCAATATCCTGCACCATCAGGTCCTTGTAATAGTCCATCATGGTACCTGTTGCCGCGGAGGTTCCTTCGCTTTCGGGAATCGTCTTTAGCATCCCCTTATACATCTGCTCCACGAAATATGCCTCAAACTGTTTACAGGCATCCATCAATTCTTCATCGGTCGCCTTAGAGTAATCCGCCCCGTCTATTTTATTTTGCAGCTTAGATGCTGCCTGATTCGCCGCATTAGCGTACACATCACTGTACATCGATGTAATATTACTGATATCCATAAGGAATACCTTCCTTTCTCGCTCCGCTCGGGCGCACCTTTGATTTTCTTGCGCAAGCAGCTCTTTTTCATCCGGCTGTTCGGTTTGCTGCTCGGTCGGTTCTGCTTCGGGTGCCGATTCTGCTTGCTGCGT
>JAZQCX010000160.1:0-19819 GCA_045546495.1 Acetatifactor sp.
CTAAGACCGCTTGGCCTCCCGACTTCCCGCCTTCTCCGCTTCCTCTCGTAACCTTTCCGGCAGGGCGCGGTTTCCTCTCTTCAGATTCTGCACCAATAGTCCGCTGAGTCTTATGTATTCCTGCAATCCCGTTCTTCTTCCGAAGCGCTCATAGGCCGCCCCTTCAGCCACACCGGACTGCATCTCCCTACAGGTTCGCACCACTTCCTCATAAACCGGCAGACTTTTCCCCGAAAGTGCCTTTTTCTTCTCGTAATCTTCCGCCAGCTTTCCGAATGCGCCTCTTGGCATCATCCCCGCCCCCACCAGCAGTACCAGTTCATACACAAAATCCGCATAGCCTTGCTTCAGCATCCGCTTTCGCCTCTCCAAACTTTCATGCAAATCTCTGTCGGAAAAGAAATACACCAAAATTGCTGCCCCGACGGCTCCTATCCACAGCATCAGCGCCTTATTTTCCGAAACCTGCATCCAACTAATTTTTTCCCCATCCCACACCACCGGAAGCTGCCAGTTTTCCTGTTGCCGGCTACTCTTTTCCGTTTGCAGAAGATACTCCTCCAGTTCCAGCTGTATCCTGTCCTTTTCCGACAGGGTTTTGGGCAATGTTTTGACCTCTATTACCGTCTCTTCGCCAAAACCGTCACAGTTCAAAAAGGCTTTCAACATGACGTCCTCGCATTGCAGGGTTGGATTATATTTTCCGGTCACACTGATTACATCCTCACGGCTGCTCTGCCACTCCACCTCCACCGGATAATCTCCGTAGTTTTCCGACAGGATCAAATCATCTGACACTTTTTGCAAGCTCGCGTTATTTCCCAAAACATAAGATTCCAGATTGTCTTTCAACTCAGAAAGCAACTGCTTTGCCTCCTGCTCTCCCACTGTTCTCGCAGGAAAAGGAATTAAGAATTCATAGCTTTCTTCCCCATAATCCGCTCTTACCCGAAGCTGAATTTCCTCACTTCCCGGACTGCCTCTTTGGACCACACCGCTTTCATCCAAAAGAATCTCCTCTTTTTCACCGTACTTTACCACTACGGCAAACACTGTTCCCAGCAGTAGCATCAATATTAAAAGCGACAGCTTTTTTACATAATATTCCTCCTTCACCCTCTCCGGGTTCTCTCCCGGATGAAGCTGTATTAAATCCGCTTCTATTTGACGACCCGAGAAAAACGGAAGCTTTGTCGCGCGAATTATTTTGTACAACCACGCTGCCAGTCCTCGAAATATCGAATGTTTCATCCTCGTCACCTTACCCTTCCGGTATCTGCAAGCTTTCATCTGCCCTCTAATATCGCCTGCGAAAAACCTGTCTTCACGCCATTTCCTGCCACAGCCTGTTCATAATCCGTTCCCCCAAAGCATACGCCCCAAGATACAATAAAAGGCAGGCTGTCATTATCAAAACACCTTGAAGATTGTAATACAACACATCAAAATAGCCGGGATTACCGAGTTCTACATAAAGAAGAATTCCAAAGGGTATCAGCCGCATAATTGTAAGCTCCATCTTTTTTCCGCTAAGCAGAATCTCCATCTCCTGCCTGAGTTCAATCCGTCTGCTAATAAGCGATGCCGTTCCTCGGATAATTTCTGCCATATTTCCGCCGCTCCTTTTTGCCAGTGCAAATATCTGTGCAAAGCGGGATATTTCTTCGCAATTCGACCTGCCGGCCATATCCGACAGAAGTTCTTCCAGAGAAATATTGATATGCAGTCCTCTTCGGATCTGCTTTAGCTCCTTACATATACGTGCTTCCTCCCCATAGAGCATCACCATATCCCCGCGGCATTCCATAAAGGCATTTTCCGCAGAGTAACCGCTTTGCAACAAGGTTGCCACAGAAAGAATGCACTCCCGAAACTGCGCGGTGAACTCCTGCTCCCTTTTCAGTCGGTTCTTTTTTATAAGATTGGTCATATTCCAGACCCCCACCCAGCCCAGCGGTATAGTCGCCCACATGCTGCGGTAGAAAAACACTGCCAAAAGAACCACCTCCGCAACGGAAATCAGAGCCATCCACACCAAATCCTTTTTCTCAGGCAATTCCCGCCGCTTTGAGCTTATTTTCATGCACTAACGTTCCTTTCTTCTGTAATCTCCCGACAATATTCCCTTCGCTGTCCTCTCCTGCCTCTTCAAACTCAAACAGGGGATTCAACTTTATCTCATTATTTTCGCATCCCAGAACCTCGGTAATTTCCAGTACTCTTCTGGACTTATCCCGAAGCCTTCCCAAATGCACCATAATATCAATTCCCGACGCAATCTGCTGACGGATTGCACCCAACGGAAGCTCCATTCCCATCAGCACCATATTCTCCAAACGGGACAACATATCCTTTGCACTGTTGGCATGCCCCGTTGACATACTTCCGTCATGTCCCGTATTAAGGCATTGAAGCATATCTACCGCCTCCGCTCCCCGCACCTCACCCACAATAATCCTGTCCGGCCGCATTCTCAGCGAAGATCGTATCAAGTCGCGGATACTAATCTCCTTGCACCCTTCCACATTACTGTTCCGGGTTTCAAGCCGCACCAGATTCGGCAAGCCCTGCAGCTGCAATTCCGCACTGTCCTCGATGGTAATCACTCTTTCATCGGAGGGAATATAGTGTGACAGCACGTTTAAAAAGGTTGTTTTTCCGCTGCCGGTTCCGCCGCTGATAAAGATGTTATAGCCGGCCTTAACCAGCCGTTCCAAGAAACTCGCCGCCTCTACGGAAATCGAATTCAGTTGCAACAGCCTGTCCATCATAATCGGCTTTTCCGGAAATCTTCGTATGGTTACCACCGGGCCATCCAACGCAACCGGATTCATGACGATGTTTACTCTGGCGCCGTCCGGCAACCGCGCATCCACAATAGGAGAAGCTTCGTTAACCACCCGATTACACCCTGCTACAATCTGTTGAATCACATCCTGCAGTTTCTCTGCCGATTCAAAGCTTACGTCCAGTCCGCTTAACTTCCCGTCTTTCTCCACAAAAATATGATCCTTGCCATTAATCATAATTTCCGTTACCGAGCTGTCCTCCACAAAGATTTGTAAAATATCCAACCGGCGCAGAGAGTCAAACAACTCTCTTTTTAACCGCCGCCTAACATCCACCGGATACGTCAGCAATTTCTTTTCGTCCAGCAGCACCTCGTCGATTGTATTTTCTACCTCCTCGTCGGAAATGTCCTTCACATAATCCATCCTCTCCTGTACTTTGAGACGTAGCTCCTTCTTCAAATTCGTATAATTCATAATTGCTCCCCTCCGTCACTTAGTTATTCCGCTTCCCCCATTCACACGCTTCATCTGTCTGCTACTCACCCTCGCTTGCACAAGCCCTTACAGACTTTCCATCCACTTCTCCGCCACTTTTGCCAGTTCCCCCTTAGTCAGCATTTCCGGCTCCGGCGGAAGCCTGCGGATATGAGATAAATCCAGTCTTGTGGTCTTTTTCAACACATCCTCATATTCATACAGTGCCAGCACCTGTTCATACTGCATAAGTTTTCTCTCTCCGATTCTATCCTTACTGACAGAGGTGAAAACAGTGCTGCAAAAGCGCAGTATTTCAAACAGTCCCTGCATACTTTCAGACAAATCCAAAATCACATACTCGTACTCGCAAAGCTCTTCCGTCTTCCGCAAAAGCGCAAGCCACTCCTCTTCCGTTACCGTCAGCAGATTTTGTCCCACCTTCATGGGCGGTATATAATCAAGTGCTCCAATATGCCGAATCATAGTCTGCATGCGAATTCCGAATTTATCCTGCTCCGCATTCAGAAAGTAGAGCAAATCCGCCATATCCAGTGTCTGCATATCCGGCAAAAGCCCCTCCACCCCGGCATAATGTTCAAAATTCAAATACAGTGTTTTATGATTTTCCGCAAGCAACTGACCAAGCGTCAGCGCAAAAGAGGTTTGCAGACCTCTTCTCACCGGCGAATAATTTCCAATGAATTTCGTGTGGTGTCCCGTTACAAACCGCGGCAACTGGGTATTTGCGGTTTCCGCATAAATTGCAAGCAGTTCTTTCAGCACCTCCTCAGCGCAACAGTACTTATCCACGCATCGGACATTTTCCCATCGTAAAATTCCGCTTTCATTCAACACCACCACAGGACCCGCACACAACCGATTCATTTCCTCGCAGTACGAGGATTCCGCAACCACAAGCATTTCTACCTCTGTCTCCCTGCCGAGCAATTCCCGGGAGCTGGTATAGGTACGCAGTTTCCATGGCAAGTCCCTATGTTTTCTTAAAAATTCCGTCATCAGCTGTGCGTATTCTTCCTCCTCATCACACAACGCCATGACTTTTTCCTGTCCCTGACTCAATAGACACCTCCCAAATAAAGAAGAACGCTGAGCAATATCGGTCCGGACAGGCAAATGCTTCGTCTGTATCGTTCCGCCCGATTCGGTAAATAAAGCTGCCACTGTCCGGTCTTTTTTACATCTGACAAATAGGCGCAAAAATAGCCCAAACACTCTCCTGATTTTTTCATTTTTGCAAGCTTACAAAGTGAAATAATTGCTGCAACCAGCAAAGACACAAATAAGAATAAAAAGATTTTCTGAAATGGTAGAAAACCGGCTGTTACACCGAACAGCTTTACATCGCCCGCCCCTACCGCGCCGATTTTAAATAAGGGATAAAAAATTCCCGTTATGCCAAGTGCCCGCACGAGAAAACCACTCCCCCCGGCAGGACCGTTTCGGCAAAGCTGCAACCCAATTCCCCACAACAGCATAAACGCCACCAGCAGATTCGGAATCCGCCGCTTTCGATAGTCATATACGCAGGCAATCACCAGTAACGCACACAACACTGACATCGCTTCCGCTCCTTTATTTTACTTTCATCATTGAATTTCGGAAGAATCTTCCTTCAAAGAAATTTACCGAACAAAGAATATTTCAGACTGAAATCATTTCGTTGTATGTGCATTATAAGCAATCATTTTTTTAATTTCAAGAGGACTTTTTCAAAAAAATTTTTTTCGTGAAAATCTCACAACAATTTAGAAATTCCGATTCCATAAAGCGCTAGAAGCCCCGGAAATCCAAGGATTCCGGATGTCAAAATGGTAAAAACGTTAATTCCTACTCCTGTAGAAATCCCCACGGATTCCAACCAGGAATTCATAAAATAAATCGCAATGGTTCCAAGCACAGAGCGCATCACAAAATTTAACATCCATTCTTTTTTCACAGCCCGCACCACGTTCTTTTTGTACAACTTATTCCGAAACACAAAAGAATATGCTGGTATATTTTAGAAATACTGCGGCTATACTTGTAACAATCTATCAGAAAGGACAATTAGGATGAAAATATATTTCAGTCAAAAAACGGATAATGTCTATCCTGTGGAGGAGGATTTCACCACTCTTAACCTCAAAGAGAGTATAGAAAAAACCCGGCAGGCTTTAGACGTTGCCTACGCGGGTTTTGACAATGCTCTTGAATTTGATTTGATTGACAGCTACATTTACGAAATAAATTCCTTACAGCTGCGCTACAAGCACCTGACAGACCTTGCCGCTGCTACTGCTGCCGCAGAACCGGAAAAATCAAACGTACATTCCGCGATTCGCGCCCTGGTCAGCCATGTTTTCGGTTAAGGTATTGCGCCCGTAAGTCAGACCTGCGTAAACTGTCTGGGAATTCCCCATAACAGGGCCTGCATCGTTCATCGGGGCAATCTCGGAATAAGCATTTTTTAGCGGAACGATTACCTTTTCAATTTCCCCAAGAATGGCTATATCCGTTTTTGCCTCGCTGACAGCCAGCCGTCTGATGCAAAATAAATATAACTGCTTTAATGATGTCGCCGGCTCATATTGCGGGTGCAGAGAATTCAAAAGCTCATTGAGACAATTTCTCGCCTTGCGCGCCGCATCGTGAAAATTCTGTTCGTTCCCTGCATTTTCCCTCATTTCCTGTAAGTAGCTTAAAAGCATTTCGTACAAAATAACAATCAGCTCCGTGGAATTCGCCCGGGATATTCTCAATGTAAACTGCTGTTTCTGTTCCTTTGTCATCTATCGCCTCACTGTAATAACTGTAATACCTGGGAAGGTCTCTCATTTGCCTGTGCCAGCATGGAGGTACCCGCCTGCGTCAGCACCTGGTCTGTAGTGTAATTGGTCATTTCCTCCGCCATATCCACATCCATAATACGGGAATAAGCTGCCGTCATATTCTCGGAGGTAATATCAAGACTATTTATAGAGGATTCCAGTCTGTTCTGGTACGCGCCCAGTCTGCCTCGGATGGAGGATACATACTTAATTGCGCTGTCCACTCTCTCGATAGCATCTGCCGCACCTTCCTGCGTACTTACATCAATATTGGCAATCTCCATATTCTGTAAAGAAATCGCCGGGATTTCCACTGCCAGAATCTGTCCCTCGTTGGCACCGATTTGCAATCTCATTGCACCGATTCCGGTGGCATCAATTACAAGCCCTTCCTGTGGAGGCGTTGCTGTAGCATCCGCCTTAAAGGTCACGGAATTTGCTCCGTTAAAATCCACATTTGCAATATCCAGCCTCATTTCAAAGCCGGTGTCCGCCTTCAGGGTCAGAATATTATCCTTCACGGTAGCAGTGGTTCCCTCCGGGAAATCGCCTGACTTCAGCTTCAGATTATCTAAATCCACCGTATAGCTTCCATCCTCATCCGTCTGCGCGAAAACCGTCAGCTCCTCAATGGTATATTCCTTCGCGGCCACCTCTCCGGAGTAACCGTTTACCGTAACACCCAGCGTATTCGTATAACCCTTATACTCAAATTCACCGTTCAACAGCTTCTGTCCGTTAAACTCCGTAGTGTCGGAAATTCTGGTAATTTCCTCCTTCAGCTGTGCTACCTCTTCCTGTACTGTTGCGCGATCTGCGTCGGTCATTACTCCATTTGCGGATTTTACGGAAAGCTCATTGATTCTCTGGAGCATTTCACTGATTTCCGTCATGGCACCGTCTGCAATCTCAATAATGGAAACACCGTCACTGGCATTCTGATTCGCTACGGAAAGTCCCTCCAACTGTGCGTTCATTCTCTTTGCCATGGCAAGTCCCGCAGGGTTGTCCTTCGCATGATTGATTTTCAATCCCGAGGATAATCTTTCCAAAGACTGCGCCAGTAAATTATCGTTATTTGCAAGTGCATTGTTGGCAAGCATCGCCGATACATTGTAGTTAATTCTCATTCGTCTTCACTCCTTGCATAACTGCGTGCAGGAACACCTTTGCCGCCCGATAAAGCTCTGTGTTCTCCGCTTCCCTGTCTTCCGCATCCGTTTTTACTTCCTGCATGGTTCCGTTTACGATACTGATATCTCCCACTTCCCAGCTCTCAGATGCCTCTTCTTTAAAGATATCGGCTATCTTTTCCAGTTTCATAACCTCTTCCCGGGAGCCTGCGGAAAAAATTCCGTTTACCCGACCGTTTTCCACGGAAAGCTTCGCCTCAAATCTATCCTCCGAAAACCGGACGTTGATTCTTACACTTCCCTTTTCTGCGCCGCTTCTGTCAAATACCAGATGCACCGTGGTCGGTGTGTCTCCTACATACATGGGAACAAAGAACTCTTCTGCTTTCGCCAAAGATGACACAACTGTCAACTGTTTATGAATCAGCTGCATACCGCGCACATCAAGGGATGTATCCGCATCCGCCAAGGTTGCTTCCTCCGCCAACGCAAGTGCTTCCTCTGCCAGCATCGCATATTCCTCAGTAAACGTAGCCTTACTTTCCAGCTTTTCCCAGAGTGCTCCGCTGCGAAGTGCCATCTGCTCCTCCGTATTGCTTCGGCTCTGCACAGACGCCTCTGCTCCTTCACCACGGTTCTCCCCGGTAGTTTCCGCCTGCATCTGACCATGTACGGCGCGGCGTCTTCTTCCTGCTGCCGCAAAAATATCATCCGCACTCTGCAACAGCTTCTGCGCTGCCAACAGGTTTTCTGCACTTTGTGTCAGCTGTCCGCGCCCCAGCATCGCCACCGCATCTTCGTCTGCATTGACTACCGCACTTCGATACTCCTCAAGCTGTTCAGAGCGATATTCCTTAACTGCCTCATCACTATATGACACTTCTGTCAACACTTCCCTAGTTTTACCCACAAATGCCTTCGCTATCTGTGACGGAATGCTTTCGCCCTTGCGCACCAGCTCTTCCAGTACGCCAAGCTCATCACCGGCTTTCACATCCATGGGTTTAAATCTGCTGCTTCGCACTGCAGAAAGCAGATTAGAGAAATGAAGCTCCGCCTGTGTATTCACCAGCGCTCCCACTGCCGCGCCGTCAGACTTCTCAATCTGGCGAAGCAGACGGTAAATTCCGATATAGCTTTCTCTCTCTTCGGGAGTAATCTCTTTATTTCTTTCCAAACCGTACAGGAATTTGCTGTAGCTTTCCGCTTCCTCGGCATATTCCTCAGGAAGGGAATCAAAATAGGTCTCCAGTTCGGCAAAGCTCTGCTCCAAGGGATTCACGCCGTCCCTTATCATTTTCAGTGTAGCCGCCGGTGTCAGCTTTTCCACAACGGTCTGCACCTGACGGTCTGCCGCCTTTATCTGTTCCAGACTATCCATCGTCAGTTCCATGCGGTTATAGCCTAAAATCCTTGCCGCCCGACGATTTTCATCTGTCAGCTCCATACCTAAATCCGCAAGAATATCGTCCACATTGGCAAATGCTTTCCTGATACTGTCGCCCATATCCTGTCTGGGAGCGGTCATCAGTGCTTCGTAGGTTTCTCCCGCCTTCACATAAGCATCACGCAGTACCCTGCCGGTCTGATGGAACTCTTCCAAGGTAGCAGCCGCCTGTCCCCGGGCAAAGGTTCCGAGTGCCTGCGCAGGGAGTGCAGGAAGCTCTGTCACCGCCGCATTTGTCTTAGAATAGAGCTGATACTTTGCAACTGCATCCGTATCTGACGGGAAATATTGCTCCGCCACCTGTCGTTCTGCCTCACGTAACGCCTCCACCAGCTGCTCCATTGGTGCCGTATCAATGGAAAAGCCGCTTTTAATCAGCTTTACATTCACTTCCGCCGTCATGCGGAGACGAATTTCCTCTAACTGTCTTCTGGCTGTAATATCACCGGAAAATAGGTCGGTGGATACCCCCCGGCTTACCCCGGCCGCTTCACCATTGCAATAGAAATCCATCACCCTTGCAGCCTTTTCATAAACAGTCTCCGACCGTCCGGTAAGCTTACCGTGCATGGGTGCTTTTCCCGAAGACACAGCTGCTGCCGCACTGTCCGCGAACTGTTTTTCGTCAACGGGAAGCCTTAACTGCTCCAGCTCCTCTAAGCGGTTCAAATTATCTTCCGTAAGGGGAAGACCTTTATCCAACAGCCAAAGGGCTCTCCGGCGGTTTTCCCCACTCACTTCTCTGTCAGCATTTACCAGCACCTTATCAATCTGCTCCTGCAGTTCCTCACCGCCGACGGTATCCGCTGTCTTTGAATAATAGCCCTGCACATTTTCCGCATAGAATCTGGGAAGCTTACCTGTAGAATTTCCCGCACCGCTGTTCTGGGCAAGATATAAATTCCAAATTTCCCCATCCATTCCATTATCAATCAGATAGCTCAGGCTTCCCTCTTCCGGCGCCTTCAACTGAGATGCCATTTCCCATGCGCCGGAAACCGCCTCCAGATTTTCCTCCGTCAGCGGCAAATCTGCTGCCTGAAAGCTTTCCGAAACCGCCTGCGCCAGAGTTTGACTGCCAAGTGCCGCCGTCAGGGTCTCCATGTCAATATCATCCGTGTATCCCGCAATATGCTTTCCGGAACGCGCCAGTTCAGCCTTAATCTTATCTACGATAGTAACCGCTTCCTCCGGGTCCATGCTTCCGAAATCAAACCCTTCCTCCTGCAGCTTTGCATAATCCTCTTCGGACATAGTATTTGACATAAGTGTCATATAGTCCTGCTGCACCGCCACATCGGTATTTGCCGCTTCCTGCTGAAGCTCAATCAGACTCTTTCCCTTCTCAGTACGCGCACCGCCGGGGCTTGTCCAGTCCCGGGCACTCTTTTCAAAATATGCTTTCTGTCCGTAAATATTTTTCTGCTCCGGGGCAGTTTTACGGTTTATTTCTTTTTGCTGTAGTTCTGTTTCCGGTACGGATTGCTGATAAAATGAAATCTTCAAAATCGTCGCTCCTTGTATATAAAAAAGTAACTGCTCATTTCTTTCCTGTAAATAAAAAAGGGCAAATGCCGCAATGGCATTCACCCTTTATTTCGGTTGTTTTTCAATTTTTCTTTAGGAGAAATCCTTTTCGGTAAGGATAATCATATCCTCCGCATCGTAGCGTTTACCCAACAGCACATCAAAGAAATGCTTCGGGGTCTTCTTATTGGCATGGCGAATTGCTTCGTCCACAATTTCCTTTACTTCGAGAACCGTCACCGCATGGTCCATGGTCTGACGCTCCGCAATTCTCGTGTGAAGTGCAAGAATACCCAGCTCATCCACGGAGTATTCCATCTCCCGCGCATACTGTCTGCCGAAGGACACAAGGGAATCATTACTCATAGCCTCCACATCGACTCTGGCAGTAAAGCAACCGGCAAGCTCCTCATTCGCGGCAAGGAATTTATTCATCGCCTTTTTGGTATCTTCCAGTACGATGATAATACCTCTGCTTTCCCGCTGCAATGTCCGATACAACGCCGCTGCGGTTTCCCCGTTAATACCGGATGCCTTCTGCACAATCAACGCACCGTTTTTCAGACGCTCCAGCGTTTCCTCAGGGTCCTTATTGTTCAAGCCGTCTCCGGTAACCTTTGCCACTCTTCCCGAGAAATTACTGTCCGCCATCTGAACCTCACGAATCATATTCTTCGCAAGACTCATGGTATCCATTCCCTCGTCTCCGGTAATGATAAGATTTCCCGTATACGCCGCCATACTGATATTGTCAATCGCCTTTACCAGCTTTTCTCTGGCGGAACGACTCTGGATAAAGGGAGCATACAGCTCTCTTTCCTCTCTTGTCAGCTCTCTTACTTTGGCCTTGTCGCGCTCCACCTCGTCCGGCTTTTCCGCAGGGTCTTCTATAGGTTCCTCCGCGAATTCCTCTGTAGCTTCGAGCACATCGGCTTCGTCGTCTGTTTCGACTTCTGTCGGCTCTTCCGGTGTTTCGACCTCAAATCCATCAAGCTCATCTGTGTCGAACTCAGCCGCCTCATCTTCCGACTCGGCAATCTCCTCTGCCGCCTCATCCTCAACGATTTCCGCTAATTCTTCCGTTTCGAAATCCGTTTCATCCTCTGATGCATCATCCTCTGCAGTTTTCTGTTCCGCAGGCTCTTCTGCCTCAGTGATTTCTTCAAATGCTACGGATTCTTCCGCCTCGGCAAGTTCCTCAGATGCTGCAGGAGTTTCTGCTTCTGCTATTTCCTCGGATTCCACCGGGAGCTCTGCTTCTGTAATTTCCTCGGATTCCACCGGGGGTTCTGCTTCTGCAATTTCCTCAGTTTCCACCTGCGCTTCCGCTTCTGTAGCTTCCTCAGTTCCCTCCGAAGCTTCTGCCTCAACTGTCTCCTCAAATTCCACAAGTTCCTCTGTTAGGACACTGTCCTCAGATTCTGCAGGCTCTTCTACCGGAACAACTTCTTCAACAGCTTCCGGCTCCTCCGGTTGTTCAATCTCTTCCGCCTCGGGATCAATGATACCCTCTACCTGCTGACCCTGCTCCAACTTTTCCAACAGCCCGTCTCTGACAGCCTCTTCGAATTCCGTGAACATATTTCCTGTATGCTGTAACACATGAAGACGCACATCTTCCTTGCGCTTTTCCTCATTTTCCTTCTTCATGCGCTCCCATTCGTTCAGAATATCCTCGATACTCATCTGACCGGTAATCTGCTTTTCAATGCGCTCATTCTCCGGTACAACAAGGCTAATCTGTCCGTCAGATTCCTGCGAAAGCACTCTTGCCAAGGGCTCCGGCGGTTGCGATACAATTACCTGCTGCTCCGCTGTATCCGCACCGGCCCGGCGCATCTCGTTCATAACGGTCTCCGCCGTTGTATCCGTATCGCTTTCTTTCTCCGGCTCCGCAGACACCGCTGCCTTTTCATCGACAACGGCCGTAATGTCTCTTTCCGAAACAGGTCTGTATATAATCGTATCCTGCGTGGCAGCATCAACGGGAGTCTCCTCAGGTGCAACGCGAATCTCCGTTACTCCCTCTGCCTCCAGACGACCTACATTTCCAAGGTCACCGGTTTCACCGAAAAATACCTCCGAGCTTTCCATCTGCTCCTTTTCCGGTTCCAAATCCTCCTCATCTACCTCATCGATTTCAGGCAAATCCAACGTTTCCGTATCATGATTCAGCATGGGCTCCAAAATGGAACGGGTAATTTCCTCATCTCTGGTAGGACGGCCGCCCAATACTTCCCTAAGACCTTCCGCAAGCTCTGCCTGCAGATTAATGGTGTTATACTGACCCACATCAACGGTTTTAACCTGAATATCCATCTCGTCCGGCTCGCCACCCTGCGGCACACCTGATGCGGTATGCTGCACCGCTCCGGCTACAATCGTCGCATCGGTCACTTGGTTTTCTATTCCGGATGCAGGCTCCTGCGCTTTTTTCATCTGCGCCGTTCTGCTTTCGAATCTATGGTCATACTTGTACTGCTGCTCCGCCGTCAAAGGCTCATGTAGCATCTTCAGCTCCAGTGCCTTGATGACATATTTTCCCTCGCCGAACCACAAAAACAGCTCGTCACATTCCTCTACGCATCGGGTCGCCAGACCGACTCTGTGATAAAGATAAGCAAGCTCATACGCCCACTTTTCCCTGTAATCCCGTTTCTTCAGCTCCTCCAGAATGCCGATACGCTCTTCCAGATTCACATCCTGCGCCTCACACAGCTTGTACTGTAAAATATAACGCCCCGGGTCCTTCGGTGCGACCTCTACAAACTCGTTGTAATATCTGACTGCCTGTACAAACTCTTCCGTCTTAATACAAAGCTCGCAGAGAGAATAGCAGATTGTCCTGCCGCCCGGTCTTCTTTCATACGCAAGAAGCAACAGGTTCTTCGCATCCTCATAGCGTCTGTTCATCTTATACAAATCACTGATGGTACAAAGCATCATAACGCTTTTTACTCTGCGCCAGTCTATGGTGTCGGCAATCTCCGCAGCTGCCGCATACTCTCCATGAGCGATTAATTCTTTTATTTCGTCTGCTCTTATTTTATATTCATACTTATCCAAGGTAGTTTACTCCCTATTTCATCCACAGGTCTCTTTGTTTCAAATCGCGGCTTCACCCCGATTTCAAGTCCTCAGGGCTGCAAATGGGCACACCACGCCCACTATCACTGTAAGTTTACCATAGTTATTGTATATATGTCAAAAACAAAAGCAAAAAAAGTACAAGATATAGTGTCTATATCCTGCACTTTTTTACCAGATATGGATTTATAACAAGTCAGACAGTGCCGCAAACTGCTCCAGGGTCAATGCCTCCCCGCGGATGGTAGGAGAAAGGCCCATTTTTTCAAGTGCCTGCGCTGCCTGTTCCTTGGAGACCTGTAATCCCTGTGCATTCCCTAGCCCATTCACAAGGGTCTTTCTCCGCTGGTTAAAGGATGCCCTAATCAGCGCAAACATTTTCTTTTCATCCTGCACCTTAACGGGCGGCTCTTCATATCGGGTAAGCCGGATAACCGCACTGCCCACGTTAGGTCGCGGTATAAAGCAGTTAGGGGGAACATTCGCCACAATCTGCGGCTTCGCATAGTATTGTACTGCCAGAGACAGCGCCCCGTAATCCTTTGTTCCGGGACCTACCTGCATCCGGTCAGCCACTTCCTTCTGCACCATAATGGTAATGCTTTTCAGCGGCACATGACTCTCAAACAGCCCCATGATAATAGGGGTTGTAATATAATAGGGGAGATTTGCCACCACCTTAATGGGGCGTCCGCCGTTCTTTTCCTGCACAATTTGATTTACATCTACCTTCAGAATGTCCTCGTTGAGCACAGTTACATTATCGTAAGCCGATAGGGTATCCTCCAAAATGGGAATCAGGTTCTTGTCGATTTCCACCGCCACAACCTCGCCTGCACTTTCCGCAAGATACTGCGTCATGGTTCCGATGCCCGGACCGATTTCCAACACGCAATCGTCCTTTGTAATTTCCGCAGCCCCGATAATTCTGTCCAGCACGCTTGTATCAATCAGAAAATTCTGTCCGAATTTCTTTTGGAAATTAAAATTGTACTTCTGCAAAATCTCAATTGTATTCTGCGGGATTCCCAGATTTGCCATTATTCCTTTTCCTCCGTTTGTCTGAAAAATTCCAGCACTTCTGAAAGATTCTTAAAAACACGATGACTTAAAGCATACATTTCCTCGTCCGGCGCCAGCATATCCGGCACCATAATCGGCATCATTCCGGCACCATGGGCAGATCGGATGCCGTTGGGCGAATCCTCTATGGCGTAGGTTTCCTCCGGTGCCGTCCCAAGCTCCTTACACGCCAACAGGTAGATTTCCGGATTCGGTTTAGAGTATTCTACCATATCTCCGGAAACAATCACGGAAAAATAATCCCTTATTTCTGCCTGCTCCAAATGATCCTCAATGGAGGAACGTTTTGTGGAAGATGCCAGGCCGATTTTCCAATTATTTACTTTCAGCCACTCCAGAATTTCCTTTACACCCGCCATCATGGGCAGCCCGTTTTTTTCTATGTAGTTCCAGAACCAGTCAGATGCTTTCTGCCTGAATCCCGGATAATCAAAGTTCTCGCCGTAAGCCTCCAGCACCACCTTTCGGCTGCCGTTGGCATTCTGTCCGATACATTTCGGGAAAATTTCCTTCATTCCGGGCATTCCCATGCTCTCCGCTACGGCAATCCACCCCGCCTCACAGACCCGTTCCGTATCGAACAATATTCCGTCCATATCAAAAACTACAGCTTTCATCCTTATTTTCCGTCCTTCCAAAAATCACTTTCGGCTCTCTGTTATTCAGTGTACCTGAAATCCTCCAAAAAGTGAATACAGTTGTATAAAACCAGCACCTCATAATCCTCGCCTCCGTACTGCTCCAAAAAAGGGAACAGTTTACCGTTATAGTAACGCAGGTCAAGTACACAGATTTTACTGTAATGAGGTGCAAGCAGCGGAATCAGGCAGTTTGCATAGGAGTCCTTAATTACAACAAGGGTTCCCTTCCCTTCCTCGCCCGTCTCTATTTCTACCAACGCATGATTATCATCCAGGAAAAAACCATACTGGTTCTTTGTTTCCAGATAGGATTCCTCATACAGGGAATCCGCCCCCTTTTTCATATCATACAGTACCTTCATAGGGCGGTCTGTTTCCGCAAAATAGGCAATCCTGTCCGGCTCCCAATCCAGATTCACTTTAGAATGGAGTGTACCGAGGAAATTATCCGATACGGTTTCCATCCCTGCCGCATCATAAGGATAGAGTACTATTCCCGCAGCCTCCGCCCATGCCTGATATCCGTAATACGCACCCAGAACCGTCCAGTGGTGGTCTGTACGATAGTACAGTTCCTCCTGCTCATGAGCCTCCAGCATCCCATATACATCTACCCAATGTTCCGCGCCCACATGCTCCCGCGCCCTGTCCAGAAATGCCTTTTGGTCAAAGGTAACGGCATGTGCCGGAAGCTTATCCTCCTGCACATTATCAATAGTGGGCACAAGCATAACCTTTGCTCCTACCGAATCCGTAAGGTTTTTCAAAAGTCCCAGCTTTTTATCAATTATTTCCTCAGAGAAATCCTCCGGCAGATGCTGCTCCACAAGGTAACCGTCCCTGCCAAGATAGACACCGTTAATCGCCTTTTTACCAAGCGCAACATCTGTCAGGGTTTTCACACCAATCCACTTATCCCTGCTGACAAACTGATCCGTCAGATATTCCTCTGTGTCTGCCGTATATTTTCCGTTCCATAAGGCTTCCCATGTAAACTTCGGCTTTTTCGCGAGGATTCGGTTCTCCGTCTCGGAAAAAAGCCTGTCCCCGTTTATAAAATCCGCAACAGTAAAGCAAAGCAATACCCCTGCAATCACAGCTATATTAAACAAGCTGTTCCACTTTTTACTTTTATCCACAGAACCGACCTCCTTTCCCATCACCTTCCTGACGTTTCTGTCCGGACTCCTATATTTTTGCGGTTTTATAATAAAATCCCGCAGCTTCCCCGTCCCACCAAGGCGTCCGCACAGTCTATCCATATCCGCATATCAGAATCGGAAATACAAAAACGGATTATAGGATGCATCTACAATTCCCGCAATAGACAAAATCAGAAAAGCCGCAGGAATTACTTTTTCGCAAATCCGGTACAACGCCAGCCCGGCACCGGTACGGGCATGCTCCAGCCTCTGTGCCAGTTTTCCGAAAAGAGGCGTAGATGCCAATAATGCAATCACAAAAAGCACTGCATACTCCACGCCAAGGAAGTATCCCATATCATCCGAAAGCCCTGAGCCTCCTCCGAACATAGCTCCCAGATAATCTCCTACCTGACCCGGCTTCTCCAGAGCAAAAAATACCCAGCCAAACAACACAATCAGACTATTATAAAGAATACCGAAAGCCTTTGGCAACACCGAAAGCACCCTGGCCAGAAAAGCCTTTTCCAATATCAGCCACAAGGCAAACCAAAGCCCCCACAGCAGGAAATTCCAGCCTGCACCATGCCAGATTCCCGTCAACATCCAGACAACCAGAATATTTACCATCTGCCTGCGAAGTCCTTTTCGGTTTCCGCCCAAGGGAATGTAAACATACTCACGAAACCAGCTTCCAAGCGTCATATGCCAACGTCTCCAGAATTCCGTAACGGATGCGGAAATATACGGGTGATTGAAGTTCTCCGGGAAAGTAAAGCCCAGCATTTTTCCCAAACCGATTGCCATATCCGAATAGCCGGAGAAATCAAAATAAATCTGGAAGGCAAAGGCAAATATTCCGAGCCACGCAGTCAACGCACTAAGCCCACCAAGGTTCATGCCTGAAATTTCATTCCAAAGCTGCCCCAGATTATTTGCCAGAAGCACCTTTTTCGCCAGCCCCACACAGAAGCGCTTCAGACCGTAGCTTACATCCTCAAGCGTAATCCTGCGCTTATGCAGACTTTCTTCCACACTGTGGTAGGTTACGATAGGGCCCGCAATCAACTGCGGGAACATGGTAACAAACACGCCAAAGTCCAGAAGGTTTCTCTGTACCTGCGCCTTACCGCGGTATACGTCAATACTGTAGGACATGGTCTGGAAGGTGTAAAAGGAAATCCCCACCGGCAGCGGCAAATTCAACAACGGGATTCCCGCACCCGTCAGGGAATTTACGGTTCCGATTAAAAAATCCGTGTATTTAAAAAAGCCCAGTACAAGCAGGTTTATTACGATGGAAGAAACCAAAAAGCCCTTTGCGGCAGGCTTTCCCCGATATTTTTCAATCAGCTGTCCGTGCACAAAGTCCGACAGCGTGGAAAACAGCATCAGCAGTACATAAACCGGTTCTCCCCATGCGTAAAAAAAGAGACTTCCCAAAAAGAGGATGACATTTTTCATCCTCCCGGGAAGCACATAATAGCAGATTAAAAATATGGGTAAAAACCGAAATAAAAATACAATACTGCTAAATACCATTTACCTTACTCCGTTACTACTGTACCTGCTGACCAATGATTTCGAGCACCTGCTCATTTACTTCCTGACACTGGGTAATTACCGCCTCGTCGCCCTGCTCCGCAGCACTCATGGTATCCGCACCCAGCTGTACAAAGCATACATAGTTTCCGAATTTCTCCACCTTGGACGCCTGAATTTTTCCTACGTTCATGGGATACTGCATGGTATCATTCACCTTGGATTCACGATAAGCGGTAAGGGCCTCTTCCACAGCGTCTGCCTGACCTTCCTTCGCCTTCACGATTACCAGCGTATCCACATTAGTGCTAATCATAGGCATCTCTGCCAGATAATCCTCATACATATCCGGTTCAATACCCAGCATGTCCTGCAGCATGGTAGCGTCTAAGGGCATATCGGGCCAGTAATTCTCACCAAGAGAATCGGTAATGGCAGTTTTAATTCCCTGCATCTCCTCGCTCCATCCGCTTGCGGGAGCCTCATCGGCTCCGTTGCCCTCAGAATCCTGAGCAGGCGCACTTGTTGCAACGGGTTCCTCCGTTGCGGCAGGTGAACTGCTTACCAGAGAGGACTCCGTCGTAGGATTGTTCTCCTCATTGTCCTGACCTCCGCAGGCTGTCATTCCCATTACCAGCGCACAAGTACACAACAACAATACAGCTTTTTTCATCTTTTTCATAATCTCCTCCAAACTCAGAACGTTTTCATATTTATGACACTTGCCACAAAACGCTCCCTTGTAATTACTCTCTCATTATTGCCTGCTTCATTGTAACATATTCCATATAAAAAGTCTCTAAAGACTTTCTTAAAGCTTTTTTCTGTGTTAAACTAGAAAGAGTTTCTTTTTTTAGAAATCATTTTCCCGTTTGTACCAACAGGAAAAAGATTACATTTCGAAAGGATTATACTACATGAGTATCTTAAACGTAGAACATTTAACCCACGGCTTCGGAGACCGCGCTATTTTTAACGATGTATCCTTCCGCCTTTTGAAAGGAGAACACATCGGCCTGATCGGTGCCAACGGAGAAGGTAAATCCACCTTTATGAATATTATCACCGGCAAGCTTACACCCGATGAAGGTAAAGTAGAGTGGGCCAAGCGCGTGCGCGTGGGTTACTTGGACCAGCACACCGTACTGGCGCAGGGTATGACCATCCGCCAGGTACTGGCATCCGCTTTTGACTTTTTATTCGAAATGGAAGCCCAGATGAACGAAATCTGTGACAAGATGGGTGAAGCTACCCCCGAGGAGCTGGAGGTTTACATGGAGGAACTTGGTACCATCCAGGATCTTTTAACCATGCATGATTTCTATATGATTGATTCCAAGGTAGAAGGAGTGGGCCGCGCCTTAGGCCTTTCCGAAATCGGTCTGGACAGAGATGTAACAGAGCTTTCCGGCGGACAGCGCACCAAGGTACTGTTGGGCAAGCTTTTGCTGGAGAAGCCTGATATTCTCCTTTTGGACGAGCCCACCAACTATCTGGATGCAGAGCACATTGAGTGGTTGAAGCGTTATCTGAACGAATACGAGAACGCATTCATCCTGATTAGCCATGATATTCCCTTCTTAAACAGCGTAATCAACCTGATTTACCATATGGACAATCAGGAGCTGAACCGCTATGTAGGTGACTACGATAAATTCCAGGAAGTTTACGCCATGAAAAAGGCACAGCTGGAGGCTGCATACAACAAGCAGCAGAAGGAAATTGCTGACTTAAAGGATTTTGTGGCACGTAACAAAGCGCGTGTTGCCACCCGTAACATGGCCATGTCCCGCCAGAAAAAGCTGGACAAAATGGATGTAATTGAACTGGCTGCAGAAAAACCCAAGCCTGAGTTCAACTTCAAGGAAGCCCGCACTCCCGGCCGTGTGCTCTTCCAGGCCACCGATTTGGTCATCGGCTACGACGAGCCCCTATCCCGTCCCATGAACCTTCTCATGGAGCGCGGCCAGAAAATTGCCATTATCGGTGCCAACGGTATCGGTAAAACCACACTGCTTAAGAGCCTGCTGGGCCAGATTAAGCCCATCTCCGGCTCCACCGAGACCGGCGACTACATCGAGCTTGGTTACTTTGAGCAGGAAATGTCCGGTTCCAAAGAC
>JAZQCX010000161.1:0-19492 GCA_045546495.1 Acetatifactor sp.
GCCATTTACCATGTCCTGCCATACGATGACGCCTAAGCGGTCGCAATGGTAATACCAACGCAGGGGCTCAATTTTAATATGCTTACGAATCATGTTAAAGCCGGTCTTTTTTGCCAGCTCAATGTCATAAATAAGCGCCTCGTCGCAGGGGGCTGTCATAAGTCCGTCCGGCCAATACCCCTGATCCAGAATCCCGTGCAGGAAATAGGGCGAGTGATTTAAACAGAAGCGCATAACTCCGGCTTCGTCCGGCTCAACGGTAAAGGAGCGCAGGGCAAAATAGCCGTGGATGATATCGCTGTCAGCCATAATGGTGTAGCCGTAAAGATAAGGCTCCTCCGGCGTCCAAGGGAAAATGGAATCCTCCGGCAGAGTCAGCTGCAGGATGTTGGGCGAGGAAGATTCTCTTCTTACGGAGACACCGATTAAGGGCATAGTTCGTTTACCCGGTAAATCCTCCGTAGAATAGGAATTATCGGCTTTATAGATGGTGCAGGAAACAGAAGAAAAATCCTGCGGGGATTGAATGTCAATGGTAACGGAGCCGGTATCAAGGCTGGGGGTAATCCGTAAGTCCTGAATATAGTTTTTCGGAACCCACTCGTACCATACGGTCTGCCAGATGCCGCTTTGTGCGGTGTAGAACATGCCGCCCCGGTTTAGCGTCTGCTTTCCGCGGCTGTACCAGGAGGTATCGCTTTCGTCCCGGACCCGTACCTGCAGCAGTACCGGAGCCTGGGAAACGTAGTCCGTAATATCTGCGGAAAAGGGCAGGTAGCCGCCGAGATGGGAGGCGATTTCCACACCGTTTGCATAAACAACCGCCTGCTGGTCTACGGCATCGAAATGAAGCAGACACCGCAGTCCCTTTGCTTTATGGGAAATATCGTCCTCCGTAAAGAGGAGACTTTTTTCGTACCAGAGATGTTCATCGGGCTGAAGCTGACGTTTCACGCCGGAAAGCAGACTTTCCGGGGAAAAGGGAACCAGAATTTCTCCCTGAGAAGGGATGGGGGTTCCGGGAAGAAGGGTAACCTCGGGAGCGGAGAAGGCATAGCTCCATTTTCCGTTTAAAATGCGGAAATGTTTTCTGCGCAGTGCGGGGCGTGGATATTCCTGCCAAACCTGCGTAATGTTTTGTGTTTTAATGTCCTCTCCCCAAGGGGTGTAGAGCGGATTTAAGCTTTCCGCAGAGTGTTTTTGGTGAGCACTTGAAGCTGCGTCCTTTATCCTCATAGGGTACCTCCGTCAGCAATAAAAAAATACCTTAGTAATTATATCACATTATCTGCAATTATGGTAGAAGAAACCCTTGAATTTGTTTGACATTTCATGGGTAGTTGTATAGACTGAAGAAAGGAAGCCGCGTGAAAAACAAGGCGGGAAGGGAAGGTAAAAGCATGGCAAAATTGTATGTGAATCCGAATGTAAAAAAAGGACATATCAATCCCGAATTACAGGGACATTTTTCCGAGCATCTGGGCAGATGTATCTACGAGGGAATTTATGTGGGAGAGAATTCCGAGATTCCCAATGTAAACGGTATGCGTACCGATGTGGTTGAGGCGTTGAAGGAGATTTCCGTTCCTGTGCTCCGTTGGCCCGGCGGTTGCTTTGCGGACGAGTACCATTGGAAGGATGGCGTTGGTCCGAAGGAATCCCGTAAGAAGATGATTAACACCCATTGGGGCGGTGTTGTGGAGGATAACAGCTTTGGTACCCATGAGTTTATGGAGCTGTGCCGTCAGCTGGGCTGTAAGACATATGTGAACGGCAACGTAGGCAGCGGTACCGTGCAGGAAATGAGCGAATGGGTTGAATATATGACCATGGACGGCGTATCTCCTATGGCTGACTGGCGTAAGGAGAACGGACATGAGGAGCCTTGGACGGTGGATTACTTCGGTGTAGGTAATGAGAACTGGGGCTGCGGCGGTAATATGAGACCGGAATATTACGGCGACCTGTACCGCAGATATCAGACCTATGTACGCAACTATGACCCGAAGAAGCCGATTAACAAGATTGCCTGCGGCGCAAATTCAGGAGACTATCATTGGACAGAAAAGGTACTGGAAACTACCTTTGATCATGGCAACGGTTTCATGAACGGTCTTTCCCTGCATTACTATACCGTTCCTTCCGGTGTTTGGAGTAAAAAGGGTTCTGCCCTGAAGTTTGACGAGAAGGAATGGTATCAGACCTTACAGAAGACGCTGGAGATGGAAACCTTGATTCAGGGTCACGGCGCAATTATGGATCAGTATGACCCGGAGAAGAAAATCGGTATGATGATTGACGAGTGGGGAACCTGGTATGATGTAGAGCCGGGAACCAATCCGGGATTTTTGTATCAGCAGAATACCATGCGTGATGCTTTGGTGGCAGGTATCAACCTGAATCTGTTTAACAAGCACTGCGACCGCGTGAAGATGGCGAATATTGCCCAGATGGTGAATGTATTGCAGGCAGTTATTTTGACTGAGGGCGATAAGATGCTGAAAACGCCCACCTGGCATGTATTTAACCTGTATCAGTATCATCAGGATGCGGAGCTGGTAGACTCTTATGTGGAGACGAAGGAAGTGGGGATTGATGAGTATAGGATTCCCGATTTGTCCGAATCCGTATCTCTCGGAAAGGACGGAAAGCTTCATGTAACGCTGACTAACGCTTCTTTGACTGACAATACGGATATAGAGGCAGTTTTTGCGGACACCTGTGTGAAGAGTGTAAAGGGAAGAATTCTGACCGGTGCGATGGGGGCACATAACACCTTTGAGAGCCCCGATGCGGTACATAGTGTTGCATTCGATGACGCGAAGGTGCAGGATAACAAGGTATGCTTCACGATTCCGGCATGTAGCGTGCTGCATCTTGAGGTAGAGATTTAAAAGATAAGACCTTCTTTTGTAATACATGGGTATGACAAAGGAAGGTCTTGCCATAGGGAAGACCTTGTCGGGAGGATGCGTATGTTTGAGTATAGAGATACCATGGATAAACTGCTTCGCCAGGAAGTGGAGCAGGGAAACGTAAAGGGTGCAAGTGCACTGGTGATTCATAAGGGAAAAGAGATATACTACAATAATTTCGGTTATGCGGATGCGGAGAAGGGTCTGCCTATGAAGCGGGACACCATCATCCGTCTGTATTCCATGTCAAAGCCTATAACAGCAGCGGCGGTGATGATTCTGGTGGAGCGCGGTGAGCTGGATGTACGGGATGCGGTTTCCGATTACCTTCCCTGTTTTAAGGGGATTCCTGTTTGGGATGCGGAAAAAGGAACGGTTCCCGCGGAGCGGGAAGTGACCATATTTGATCTGTTAAACATGACCTCCGGTATTACCTACCCGGACGAAACAACGGAGCCGGGAAGACAAATGCAGAAAATTGTGGAGGATTTTGTAGCGCGAAGAGACGCGGGAGAGCGAGTGGATACGCAGGAATATATGCGTGGGATTGCCTCTGTACCCCTTCTGTTCCAACCGGGTGCGGAGTGGAGATACGGCTTTTCCGCAGATGTGTTGGGCGGTGTGATTGAAGCCGTATCGGGAAAGAGCTACGGAGATTTTCTGCGGGATGAGCTGTTTACGCCGTTGAATATGCCGGATACGGACTTTTGCGTACCGAAGGAAAAGCTGGGACGCTTTGCCCAGGCCTATGATGTGACGGAGGAGGGACTGATTCCCCATGTGGGAAGCCATCTGGGCGAGTACTATAAAGAGGATGTGGCCTTTGAATCCGGCGGTGCCGGGCTGGTGTCTACCATAGACGACTACAGCCATTTTGCATTGATGATGACCCAGGGCGGCTACTATAACGGCAAGCAGATTTTAGGACACAAGACAATCGCTTTTATGGCCCAGAACATGCTCACGGAAAAGCAGCACGAAACCTATCAGTGGGACAGCGTCTTCGGATATGGGTACGGCTGCCTGATGCGGGTGCTTATGGATACACGACTGGCGGGTACAAACGGTTCACTCGGGGAGTTTGGCTGGGACGGCTGGACAGGCAATTACGTTGCCATGGACCCCAAGGAAGATCTGGTGATTTTATACTTTATCCAGCGCTGCGGTGCGGGAACCACGCCGCTTGTAAGAAAGCTTCGTATGGCTACCTACGGAGCATTGAAGGGGTAATACATGAACATTTTAACGGTAGACAATATTACGAAATCTTTCGGCGAACGTAAGCGGAAGCACTGCAAATGTAGCGGAAGGAGATGAAGCAACATGAATTTGGTTAACATAGAGAATCTGACAAAGTCCTATACAGAGAGGAAGTTGTTTGATGGTGCCTCCTTTTCCTTACAGGAAGGAGAGAAGGTAGGTGTCATTGGTATCAACGGAACCGGAAAGACAACCTTGCTTAGAATGATTATGGGTGAGGAAGAAACGGATGAAGGAACCGTTACCCTTGCCAATCATGTAGTGCTTCGTTATCTGCCGCAGCATCCGGAGTTTGCACCGGATAAAAGTAGTCTGGAATGTGTACTGGAAGGAAACGTGACAGAGGAAAACCGTTGGTCCATAGAGAGTGAGGCCAAAGCGATGATGACACGCCTGGGGATTAAAGATTTCATGCAACCCGCGGGACAGTTATCCGGAGGGCAAAGAAAACGACTTGCACTCATTTCGGTACTGCTTTCCCCGGCAGACATCCTCTTGCTTGATGAGCCTACAAACCATTTGGATAATGATATGGCAGACTGGTTGGAAGACTATCTGAAAAAGTGGAGAGGGGCACTCATCATGGTAACCCATGACCGCTATTTTTTAGATAGTGTGACGAATCGAATTATTGAAATTGATAAGGGCCTGATTTATAGTTACCAGACAAATTATTCAGGATACTTGGAATTAAAGACCCAGCGTCAGGAGATGGAGTTGGCAAGTGAAAGAAAGCGTCAGTCCATACTTCGTGTAGAACTGGAATGGATACGCAGAGGCGCCAGAGCACGTTCCACAAAGCAGAAAGCACATATACAGCGTTACGAGGAGCTAAGAGATCGTCAGGCGCCGGTGCAGGATTTGCAGGTGGAATTAAGCTCTATTTCGACAAGACTTGGTAAAACCACAGTAGAGCTGGAACATATCTGCAAGGCATATGGGGAGAAGAAACTGATAGATGATTTTTCCTATATCTTTTTGAAAGGCGACAGAGTTGGATTTGTTGGACCGAACGGTTGTGGAAAATCCACGCTGATGAAAATTATTACAGGGATGATACCGCCGGACTCCGGACAGGTTATCGTCGGACAGACTGTTAAGATGGGATACTATGCACAGGAAATCGCTTCAGAAAAGGGAGACGATGAAAATGAAGTTGACCTATCCTATATGGACCCGAAGCAAAGAGTGATTGATTATGTGAAGGATACCGCAGAATATATCCAGACAACAGAGGGAAGTATCTCTGCATCCGCCATGTTGGAAAGATTTTTATTCCCACCGGAAAAGCAATATAGTCCTATCGGAAAATTGTCCGGCGGAGAAAAGAAGCGATTAAACCTGCTTCGTGTGCTGGCCACGTCCCCTAATTATATTTTACTGGATGAGCCTACGAACAACCTCGACATAGCAACATTAACCATATTGGAAGACTACCTGGACCGTTATGAGGGAATTGTTGTTACCGTGTCTCATGACAGATATTTTCTTGACAGAACCATGAAACGCATTTTTGCCTTTGAGGAAGATGGAAAACTGAAGCAATATGAAGGTGGTTATACCGACTATTCCTTGAAGAAATTAGCAGAGAAAGAGGAAGCAGAGGCAGCGCAGACAAAGAAAGCGGGAAATGCATCCAAGGCGAATACGCAACAGGTACAGAAGGGACAGCGTACCCGTGGTCCTCAGAAGTTGAAATTTACCTATCAGGAACAGAAGGATTATGAAACCATTGAAAGTGATATTGCCGCACTGGAGGAGAAAATAGAGAAGCTGGAAAGTGAAATGGCTACAGTATCAACAGACTTTGTAAAGCTGAATCAGATCATGGCTGACAAAGAAGCGGCAGAGAATCTGCTGGAAGAAAAAATGGATAGGTGGATGTACTTGGAAGAATTGGCCGCAAGGATTGCAGAGCAGTCAGATACCGGAAATTGATTTTATGATATATGTGTTACGAAATATAACCCTTTCTTTATAAGGTCTACAGCTTATAATATAAACAGAAAGAAGGTCAGGAGGGGTATAGGATGGACGACAAGACAACGGCATTGCTGGATAAAACAGAAAAAATATTGAAGGCAAACCAATATTCAGGTATAGAATGGCCCTGGGGAAAATACGGAATGATTAGTCCGGGAAAGGGAATTTTTAAGGGAATTTGGAATTGGGACAGTGCCTTTCATGCAATTGGCATGCTTTCTATTGATCCTGTGATGGCAGAGGAACAAATTGAAGGTTTTCTGCAATTTCAGATGGATGACGGGATGCTTCCGGATGTGATATTGGAAGACGGAGAGATTGAGAATCACTATACAAAGCCGCCGGTTATGGCATGGGCAGCGGTAGAGGTTTATAAACAAACACGCAATATAGAATTTTTAAGAAGAGTTTACCCATGTATGGTGCGGAATGAAGAGTTTTGGGTAGAAAAGCGGTGTTTAAACGGACTGCTTCATTACGATGCAGACAGAAGTGATGGTTGTGATGAGGAGAAATACCTGACCAGAGTCAGATATGAATCCGGATGGGATGACTCTCCCCGATGGGATGGTATGCCTCAGAATTATTGGGCTGTTGATTTGAATTGTTTTATGGTAATGCATTACAGGGCATTGGCATTCATGGCGGAGGAGTTGGAGAAGGCATCTGACATATGGAAGCAGAAAGAGACTGCATTGACAAGTCTGATTCAGAAACGGCTGTGGAATGAGCAGTTAAAAGCTTATACAGATTACAATTTTGTAGAGAAGAAATATACGGATGCACTTACGCCTGCTTCTTTTATGCCGCTATACATTGGGATTGTCGATAGGGAACAGGCCATTGCCATGAGTGACATAGCAGAAAAACATTTTTTCCCCGGTATGCCTACGATTGCATACGACAATAAGGCATATTCCACAACTTACTGGCGGGGGCCCTGTTGGCTGAATGTGGCATATTTTGCAGTGAAGGGACTTAAAAATTATGGATTTGATAAGCTTGCAAACGGCATTCGGGATACAATCTTAAACTGGGTATACGAGGATGGTGAGTATGTACATGAAAATTATGATGCAAAAACGGGAGAGGGGCTGTGTTGCGATCATTTTTCATGGAGTTGTGTGTTTGTCAGAGAATTGTTGCTGAATTGGCAATAGAAACGCAGGGCGGGAGACTGACAACAAAAAGGTTACTTGAAAAGAAGGGGAAGAAAAATGACCTTATGCAGGAAAAAGAAATTGCTTGCATTATTCTTGTGTACAGCAATGTTTGCGGCAATACTTTCAGGCTGCGGAAGTGCCACGGGAGATGTATCTGAAGCTGAATCCGGTGGCGTTGTCATTGTACAGGTAAACGATACTGACAACAGTATGAAAGAATATAACTTAGCCATGTATGAGGAGTTCAATAATACAGTTGGTAAAGAAAATAATGTGCGCATTGAAGTGACAGAACTAGATAAAGATGCAATTGCAATTGCATTAGAAAACGGAACAGGACCGGACATTTTCAGTATTAAATCTCTGGCATCTTATGTTGAAAATGGTTATATCGTTTCTTTGGAAGATTATCCGGAATTTGCGGATGTGGTGGCTTCCAATAATTCGTTTCGCCAGGAAGGTAAAAATGTACTGGATGGGAAGCTGTATAGCGTTGCAATTGGTAGCCGTTTGTATGGACTTGCGTATAACAAGGAAATGTTCAAAGCTGCAGGACTAGTAGATGAAAAGGGCGAAGCGACACCGCCTAAGACCTATGAACAGCTGAGAGAATATGCAAAGATTTTGACAAATGTGGATGCCCAGGAATATGGCATCATTTATCCTGCAAAATGGGGTTCTTGGTATTCTTGTGAAATTATGTCTCCTACGATTGCTTCGGCAGGTAGAAATGAGTACGATGTAACAACGGGAAAATATGACTATAGTATCTACAAACCAATGATTGAGACCATTCTGGGAATGGACGATGATGGTTCGGTATATCCCGGTGCGGATGGTCTGGATAATGATCCGGCGCGAGCAAGATTTGCAGAAGGTAATATCGGTATGAAGTTTGCTGTTTCATGGGATGTAGGTGTTTGGAATAATCAGTTCCCTGCCGGATTTGATTGGGGTGTAGCGCCGGTGCCGGTAGAAAACGCGGATGAGGTTTACTACGGAATCAATACGCCGACTCTGTCAGGAAGCGTCAGTAAGCGTGGTGTAGAAGAAAAGGGTGCAGACAAGATTGCACTCGTATATGAATATATCTATGGTGATGATGTTCAAAGAGAATTGTACGAACGAGGTTATCGCATACCATGGAGAGCTGACATTGTTGAAACGGCAGGCGAAGTAAAAGAGGGTCTCGTTGGCTGGGCAGATTTTGGTGAGATTTTAAAGCAATCTAAAGAACTTCCGCTTTCTCACCCGGTAGATACCGCGGCTTATGATAAGGACAATGCGGATTTCCTGAACAAGGTATGGAGCCGTCAGTATACCGCTGATGAGTGGATAGCAGAGAGAAATCAGATTTATAACGATGGTATAGGGGGGTATGAAAAGGCATATCCCGATTTGGATTATTCTATTTATGTAAATCCGGATTATGAAAGACGTCTGAAGTAAAAATTAAGAAAAACGAGAAACAGAAATGTTTTATTGTATCGAGAAGGCCAGAGAAACTGTATGTTTATTTCTCTGGTCTTTTTTTAAAATAAAAATGATATTTTCAATAGGCGTAATCAACATTTATCCGGCACGTGATGCATCTAACTGGAATATTATGTCGGCGTGTGATACAATGATGAATGAATGGAAGGCATCCGAGTTGTTGCCAAAGAGGCTTGGATGAGTGGCTGTACAGCAGGCATTGTTGCTGCCAAAGACCACAGAAGATACGACCTGCACGGAGTAGGTGCATTTCTGATTATGTGTGCAGAGCTTCAGATGGTTTTATGGTAATGGAGATTGATATGATAAGTGTAATGATATGTGATGATATGATAGATATCCGCCAATATTATGTGGATTGTATTAATGCACAGCCGGACATGCAGGTGGTGTGTCAGGCCGGTGCGACAGAAGAAGCGATTCAGAAAGCATTGGTGCATAGACCGGATATCATTCTGATGGATGTACAAATGGATGAAAACAATTCCGGTGTGATTGCTACGGAGAGAATTACTAAGGAAATTCCGGATACCAAGGTAGTGATGCTGACCATTCACAATGATGATGACAGCGTGGTAGATGCATATATGGCCGGTGCGGTGGATTATATGATTAAAAGTTCCCAGCCACAGGAAATCTGCGAGAATATTCGAAGAATATATACAACCGATGAATTTCTGGGCAAGAGAGTGTCTGATGCTCTGCGAAACAAGATTATCAAGGTTCAGAAACAGGAGAGAAATATCATTTATCTGGTTAATCGAATGTCTAAGTTGACTGCAACGGAGCAGAAGATACTGGAACAGTTGTACAAGAAGAAAAAACGTAAAAAAATTGCCGCGGAAAATTATATGTCAGAGGAAACCGTAAAGATTCATATACGACATATTTTAAAGAAGCTGCAGTTTTCCTCTACCACGGAAATGGTCTCAGAGTTGGAGAAAATGGGCATTATGGAGATGTACGAAAAGATGTAGTGGCAGTCAGTTCGGGATACATGGATCACACATCCGGGGGATGCGGGGATGAAAGCCATTGCCGAAAGAATTCCGGAAACTCTGCTTTAAAGCTTTGCGACGGTATCTAAAAGCAGAGCAATCTGAAATTCTGCATATTTGTTTTTCTGGCTCCGAAGGTCGATGTGACCGGAATGGGCCTGAACGATATTTTTTACGTAGGAGAGCCCGATTCCCCAGTTGTTCATGGTTTTCTTGGTTGAAAAGAGGGGACGGAATATTTTTTTCTGAAGCTTCTTTTCGACACCGGTTCCATTGTCCCAGAGATCAATACATACCCAGGGGGTTTCTGACCAGATGGTAATTTGAATCTTACCGTCTGGTCGTTTGGCTTTTTCTACAGATTCTACGGCATTGGACAGGATATTTACAAATGCCTCCTTCATCAAATCATAATCACCATAAAATGTCAGATTTTCTTCTTCGTACGATTTTATTATGGTAACATTCGCAGGCAAAGAAATCTGTGCACATGCAGCGTCCACGCAGTCGGTAACGCTTACCGTATCAAAATTCAGGTTCATATTGTTGTATATATCAAGAAAATGGGTGACTTTGGATAGAAAGGTGTCTGCATTCTGACGAATGTCATCCAGTGCCGTCCGGGGCTCGTTGTTGCCTGAGCCGGAAAGGGCTTTTTCTGCCAGTAATTTAATGGAAAACATGGCATTTTTGTAGCTATGAAAAACGTGACGGATATCTGTAGCTAAAAAGATAGTATCGTTCTGTAGTTTTGGTTTTACATTAAATACCCGTTCATTCAATACATTAAAGTTTAGCAATACTATGAAGAACATGATCAGGAATAGCAGGATGATAGCAAAGTCCAGATAAGTGTTCCGTATGGTGCTGCTCATGTCTGCAGTGGAAAAGTCATACAAGTCAAAATGGTTGAACAGTGACCGGGCCGGTGTAAGGAGCAGTATGCACAGAAAAATACTTATGAAAATTCCATGGAGAGTAAAAAGCATATGTAAATGTCGCTTTTTAAAGAATATGCGGGAATGTGTAAACTGCTTTAAAAGCTTTAGGCATGGCATAAAACAGCTTGCCAGGGCAAGAGTGTTCAGAAATTCAATTGTCAGGATTAAGGCATTATGTGTGGATTCCGGAGTGGTGTATTTGTAAAGATACAGCTTTTCTATCGTTTTGGGTGCGTTTACATATAAAAAAAGGTAGCCTGCGAGAGACAGGTAGAGTGTACTCATAGCAAGAGAAAGGCGGGGAGATTTTTGATGTCGTATATCATGCTCCATCAGGATCACGGAAGTAACAATAATGACAAAAATAGCAATATTCACCAGTGTTCGTGTTTCAAATACGGACACCGGGATTTTGCGGAACTGATTATAAATAAATAATTCAAAGCGATAGGTATAATTGTATTGGCTCAGTCGCAACGGATAAATAATGTTTGCAATCAAAAGCACGCATATAGCCAATAGGTCCAGAGAAAAAATCAAAGAAAAAATATTCTTGGGTTTATAAATTAAAAAGCATAGGATGAACAGTGTTGCGAAGAGAAGAATAAATAACATAAATACCCCCATATATGTAGTATTAATTTTATTTTACTATAATCAGTAAAGAATGAAAACGAAGAATTTTAGGAAAAAGGGGTATAAAATATAACACTTTTTATTTCTGCCGTTCATGTTAAAATTTTTGTAAAATAGGAATCAGAGGAAAAGAGTATGCTATATAAAAAAGGATTGGAACCGGTTCTGGAAATGAAACTGTTTAGGAATCCGACAAAGGAATACAGAGGAGCACCATTCTGGGCATGGAATAGCAAATTGGATAAAGATGTACTGGAACGAGAGATAGAAGTGTTCCATGAAATGGGATTCGGCGGGTTCCATATGCATCCAAGATACGGTCTGGCGACAGAGTATCTCAGCGAGGAATATATGGATGCTGTGAGTACTTGTATCCAGAAGGGAAAAGAAATTAATATGCTTTCTTTTCTTTATGATGAAGACAGATGGCCTTCCGGCTTTGCGGGAGGACTGGTTACACAAAATCCGAAGTATCGCCAGAGAGCATTGTATATTACAAAAGACAGGGAGCAATTGCCTGTTTTGGAACAGAATAAGAACAAGGCAATTTTAGAGGGGCTTCCATATCTTGTCGGATATTATGATGTGGAATTTGACAGAGATGGTTTTTTGAAGACTTTTAAGCTTCTCAAGAAAGGGGAAGCCGCGGAATATGAAAAGTATTGTGCTTATTGTGCAGCAAATGAGTTGTCTGATAAATATAATTTTCAGACATACACTGATCTTTTGCAGCCGGAGGCGATACAGGAATTTATTAGATTGACTCACGATAAATATTATGAGAGCTTTGGGGACGATTATGATAATTGGATTCCGGCAATCTTTACGGATGAGCCAAGACAGAGACCGTTGGAACAGATGGAGGAGGACAAAGAAGATAGTATTGCGGCTTATTTCTGGACAGGAGATTTCGAAAAATCTTTCCGGGAAAGCTATAGCTATGATTTATTGGAAATGTTGCCTTATCTGGTGTGGGATACCGGGGAAGGTGCAAACCGATATGTAAGATATGATTATTTTATGCATGCTGCGTCATTATTTGAAAATGCATATTTTAAACAGGTTAGTGAAAAGGTAAGGGGACAGAAGCTTGCGCTAACAGGACATCTGATGATGGAAGGGGAACTGTATGGACAGATGCGCTGGACGATAGATGCCATGCGTATGTATCCTTGGTTTGACATTCCCGGAGTGGATATGCTGTATGATCATGTGGAACTGATGACGGCGAAACAGGCACAGTCTATTGTTCATCAATATCATAAAGAGGCAATGTTGTCTGAATTGTATGGTGTGACAGGCTGGGATTTTGATTTCAAGTGCTTAAAAATGCAGGGCGACTGGCAGGCTGCATTGGGAGTGACGCTACGTGTTCCTCATCTTTCCCATTTGTCTATGGGGGGAAGGGCAAAGCGAGACTATCCGCCGTCTTTCCAATATCAGGTACCTTGGTGCAAGGAGTTTAAATATATTGAAGATCATTTTGCCAGATTAAATACGGCGTTAACTCGCGGGAGCGCTTTGGTAAATGTAGCGGTACTACACCCGATTGAAACAACCATGCTTCGATTTACTACAAGGGAGAAATCGGGAGCATTTTTAAAGCAACAGGAAGAGGAATTTCAGTATCTGATAAGCTCTCTTTTGTATGGAGCCATTGACTTTGATTTCATCAGTGAAGCTTTGCTGCCATTGCAGAATGTACAGTGTGGCAACAAAATCCGGGTTGGTCATATGGAATATAGTGCAATTGTTATTCCGCCGATAGATACCATACGTCAAACAACAGTGGAGTTGTTGGAACTGTTTGCGGAAAATGGTGGTAAGGTTATTTTTACCGGGGAATGTCCTACCTATATAGATGGACGAAAATCCGCTGGTGCAAAGGCATTATATAATAAGGCGATTTTGACGGGTTTTGATATGCCTAAACTGCTTGCATGTCTTGAAGAAGATAGGCATATTTTCATTAAAAATCAGAATGGAAGCCCTACGGATAATTTGATTTACCAGTTGCGGCAGGATCAGGACGGACTATGGCTATTCCTTGCAAAGGCAAAGCAGATGGGCAAGACTGTCTTTGAGAGAAAAAGCTTGGATATAGAAGAAATCTGCGTGGAGATGAAAGGTGCATATCATGTACAGATATATGATACGTTATCAGGCGAGATAAAAGAAGCAGAATATGCTTTTGATGGGAAGAAAACGGTTATTCATTATCGTATGTATGCAAATGACAGTCTGTTGCTGAAACTGTGTGAAAAAGAAGAGGAGAAGTCTGTTAGAGAACAGGAGAAAAATTGTTTGGAATCCGGAAAACCGAAAAAGGTCACGTTGTCAGAGGAAGTAAGAATTGTCCGTCAAGAACCCAATGTGGTCTTGTTTGATATGGGCAAATATTCTCTGGATGGGGAACATTACGGCGAGATGGAATATGTGTTGGATATGAATAAGCACATCGCGGAGGAATTGGGGATTATATTCTGTGAAGCGCAACCTTATATTTTAAAGGAATCGGAATCGGCGGATATAGTGCACTTGCAGTTTGAGTTTGAATGTGAATTAAATATGCAGGGATTGTCCTTTGCTTTGGAAAGAGCAGAGGAATGTCGTGTTTACCTAAATGGAATCGCAGCAGATATGCATGTGAAAGGCCATTATATTGATGAAGCAATTAAAGTGATAGAATTGCCGGAAGCGAAAAAAGGTAAAAATGTAATTCACATTCAAGTACCGTTTTCAGCTCAGGGGATGTTGGAAGCATGTTATCTGCTTGGTGATTTTGGTGTTAGGTTGGAAAAAAACGGGATGTGTATATATCCTGCCTCACAGGAAATTCATTATGGGGCGCTGTCGGCTCAGGGTATGCCTTTTTATGGTGGTAATCTGTTATATTGCACTACTGCGGAAACGCCTGAGGGCACAGCTGTAATCAGAGTCAGCGATTTTGGTGCTCCATGTGTCAGGGTGTTCGTGGATGGAGAAGATTTAGGATTGATTGCATTGGCACCGTTCACGGTTGAAAAGGAATTGCAATTAGGTACACATTCTTTTTCGTTCTTGTGTTATGGAAATAGGAACAATACCCTAGGACCTGTACATAACAGTCGAATGACGGACCCGGATTACTATGTAACTCCCGGTGCATGGGAGAAAAACAGCGGATTTTGGGAAGAAGGCTATTTCTTGCAGGATACGGGAATTTTAAGCACACCGGTTATAGAGGTGGATGTATAGGGTGTCCGAAAAGCTTGCAGTATAAGGAAAGGAATGGATATAAAATGAAAATAGCAGTCGTAGGAGATTTGCAATATTGGGAAGGAGAATCCATTGACGAAATTGTGACGGATATCAATTCACTTGAAGTTGATGGGGTAATATTGCTGGGAGATTATGGATATTGGGACGGTTTTGGCTCCTATGATGTATTTTCGCAGGTGGCGGATGCTTTTAGTAAGCTTTCGTGTAAAGTATTCATGCCTTTGATTGGCAATCATGATGTCCAGTATGAGGCTGGCGGCTGGCGTTATGAAAGGGGCACCGTTACAGAAAACTATACCAGAGCATTTGGCCGGAAACCGGAAAACTGCGTGTTAGAATTTGATTCCTTCCGGATTTTCTGTATACATATGGATGTGCAGGAGAAAGATGAGTTTTATCATGCTTATGAGTGTTATGTTACAGATGAGCATTTTGAGTGGGTAAAAGAAGAACTGGAAAAAGAGCCGGATAAGCCGGTCATTATGATTACGCATGCGCCGCCGGCAGACTGTGGGCTTCTGACATTACCTGAAGTGCATATAAGAGCAGCTAATGCATATTTAGATCAAAATCACAATATGCAGCGATGGTGTAATCTGTCACATGATTGCAGACAGATTATTTTATGGTTCAGTGGTCATTATCATATGGGCCATCACCATAAGAACAGCATGTCAGTGAGAGACGGAATAGGCTTTTTTACTACAGGCTCTGCTTCCTCCGGCTGTCGTGATGGTCAGCGACATACTCGGATCGTGCAAGTGGAAAATGGCTGTATCAGTGTTTTTACCTACGATCATACCGGTAAAAAAACATTTGAGGAACCGGATTATGTCTGTGAGGCAAAAATCAGAGGTGAAGCAAAAGAGATATGCCCGTATAAGGTTTTTGCGGCAGGGTGCGGTAAGGTCGTAGAAGGCGGACTAAAATTGGGAAAAAACGGTAAGATTTACGCAATGACGGATAATAACTATCTGTGGGAAATCGATATAGAGAAGGGGATAACTACAGGGACGCTGCATTTTAGCGATAAGTATATATTGGATGATTTTGCAGTGGATGAGTCTTACATATGGAGATTTTGCGGCAAAGATGCCTTTGGACATTGTTACAGTGATGCCAATAGATTTATGAGGGAAAAGGATTGGGAGAGGTGCCGTTACATAAAAAAGACTAAGGCGGAATGGAGCCGAGATAGGGAATGCTTAAAACATGAGGAAAAGGCGTTTTTTTACAAGGGTAGGGTGGCATGCGGAATAAATGCCGATATGATCTGTTCTGCATACAATGATGAAGAAGGAACCCTTTTCTTTGAAATATCAAGAGCGCAGGAGTGTGATTATGAAGAATTATGATAAGGAATTGCAAATGCGAGATGGCAGGGAAATTACAACCATTTGCGGATCACCGGAAAATTTAAATACATGGATATACCGGATAAAGGACACAGGGGTCTATGTGCATGAGGTTTGTATCGAAGGGATTACCCCGGGGCGCAGGAAAACGGATATTGTACAGATTACAGATGTACATTTGAACTACGTAAATGAAGAGGATCGGAAAGACGATGAAGTGATGTACACCAGCAAGTGTAGAGCATGGAATGCGGGTGGTGTATCTGTAAAGGCACTAAAGGGAGCCATGGACTACGCAAAAGATTATGACCGTACAATTATCACAGGAGACACTCTGGATTATTTGTCTTGCGGAGCCATGGAACTGATGCAGAAATATATCTGGGACGTAGATCCTGCCTGCGTTGTTACACTGGGAGGACATGATATAACGAAACAGATGCAAACAGGGCGCCCCGATAGATTGCCTTTGGCGGAACGTCAGGCAATTCTGGAATCATTTTGGAAGCATGATATGTATTATTTTTCAGAAGTACTTCATGAAAATGTGATGCTCATTCAGTTAGATAATGGATGCAGCAGATATTGGGATTTTCAGATTCCTAAACTTCAGGAGGATCTTATAAGAGCAAGGCGGGAAGGATATACAGTGTTAATCTTTCAGCATGAACCAATATGTACGGGGCGTCCGGAGGATGCAGAATATCCGGCTTATTATGTCTGGGCGGATTGTGCCGCTACGGAAAACTTTTATGATAAATGTGTTGGGTATGAGCCAAAGTCAGATGAAGCAACAATGCAGGTATACCGGTTAATTACGGAAAATGCAGATATTGTCAAAGGGATTTTTTGCGGCCATTGCCATACCTGTTTTTATACGGAAGTTGAAGGCTCCTATAAAGATGAATTCGAGGTTGTACATAAAAAAACAATTCCCCAATATTTGTTGGAATGTAACGTATACGAAGGATATACAGGTCATGTGCTAAAAATAACAGTTGTTTAAGGTATTAAGCCGGAACGGAAAATGCAAACCGGAAGAAAACTTCCTCTTTTTGGGGATAAACGGGACATGAGAAGAAAGAAACCATATAAACACAAGAAAGGAAATAGGCTGATGGGAAACGATTACAAATTCAATGGAATTATAGATAAGTCTGTTCAATACATTCAGGGATTCCAGCTTTTAAGAGTGGATCTATGGAAGCGTTTTGTACAGCAGTTTAAGGAAGATGCTGACTATGAAGGTGGCTGGAGAGGTGAGTATTGGGGCAAAATGATGCGGGGAGCCTGCTTTGTATATGGTTATTCCAAAGATGCGAACCTGTATCAGGTGCTGACAGATACCGTTAAAGATATGCTGACTGCTCAGGATGCACATGGTAGAATCAGCAGCTATGGTATCGATCATGAGTTTGATGCCTGGGATCTGTGGGCGCGTAAATATGTTTTGTTAGGAATGCAGTATTATTTGGAAATCTGTTCTGATGATGTATTGGCAAGCCAAATTGTGGACAGTATGTGCCGTCAGGTGGACTATATCATGATAAAGATTGGTAATCCTGAGGATGGAAAGAAGCTGATCACAAAAGCAACACGCCACTGGAGGGGCTTGAACTCTGCATCTATATTGGAGCCCATTGTAAGGTTGTACAATATCACAAAAGAACAGAGATATTTAGAGTTTGCAACCTATATTGTAAATTGCGGTGGTACGGATATAGTTAATATTTTTGAATTGGCTTACGAGAACGAATTGTATCCTTACCAGTATCCTGTTACTAAGGCTTATGAGATGACTTCGTGTTTTGAGGGATTGCTGGAATATTATCTTGTGACAGGAGAGGAAAAGTATAAGACGAGTATTGTTAATTTTGCAAATAAAATTCTGGAAAGTGATTTTACGGTTATTGGTTGCTGCGGGTGTACTCATGAGTTGTTCGACCATTCAACGGTAAGACAAGCCAATACGAATAACGGAGTGATTATGCAGGAAACCTGTGTGACAGTCACGTTGATGAAATTTTTCTATCGATTGGCACATCTGACAGGGGAGAGCAAGTATGTGGATGCTTTTGAAATATCCATGTACAATGCTTACTTAGGTTCTATTAATACAGAGAAAGTAATTGAGCCAACAATTGCAAAAGAGCATGCTGACTGGAATATTGAACCCCTTCCCTTTGACAGCTATAGCCCGCTGACGGCAGGCACCCGTGGTAATGGTATTGGTGGACTGAAACTTATGTCGGACAATCATTATTATGGTTGCTGTGCATGTATCGGTGCGGCAGGTCTTGGTTTAATTCCCCGGATGATTCTGATAAGCAGAGAAAATGGAATGGAATTGAATCTGTACATTGACGGATGTATGCATACGACGACTCCGGCAGGCAATCGACTGACGCTGAAGACGGAAACGACGTATCCGGTAAGCGGTAAGGTGAAAATTTCAATTCAATCCGAAGCAGCGGAGCAATTTGAGATAAAGCTCAGAATACCGGCATGGAGTAAGCAGACTAATCTGGCGGTAAATGGAGAAAAGAAAGAGATAAATGAGGGTTATGTGTGCTTGAATAGAGTCTGGAAGTCAGGAGACTATATAGAGCTTGAGTTGGATATGCGTACGGAGTGCTTGAGACCCGTTCCGTATAATCATCAGGTTTTGATGAATCATGTAGTGTGGGGAGAAAATTATATAATTCCCACATATGATGAGGAGGATCCGATTGCCAGGAAGCACTTGGCTTTTCGCAGGGGTCCCATTGTGTTGGCACAAGAGAATAGATTGGGCTACAGTGTGGATGAACCTGTTGACATTTTGGTAGGAGAAGACGGTTATGTAGATGTAATTTTCCCCGAAGAAACGGTTGCCCCATACGAAAATATCTTAGAAGTACAGATTCCTCTGACAGACGGCAACAGAATGCATGTAACAGACTATGCATCAGCAGGTAAGCTGTGGACGGAGGAAAGCAAGATGGCGGCATGGATGTTGGTGAAGTAGTCCGATGCAGGAACTGTAAATGTGAAGTGGATTGGCTTGGGAAAGGAGATGCCGAACTATGTATGATGTGGTAATAATCGGTGCCGGAGTAGTGGGCGGAATGATTGCAAGAACGCTGGCAAAGTATGACTTAAAGGTATGCATTGTGGAAAAAGAAAATGATGTAGCCATGGGGGCGTCGAAAGCTAATTCCGGAATCGTACATGCAGGGTTTGATGCAGCTCCGGGCACTTTAAAAGCGAAGTTGAATGTCAGAGGTGCAGAACTGATGCCCGAAGTGACGAAAGAATTAGGTGTGAAATACCGTAATAACGGTTCTCTGGTGGTTGGTTTTTCTGAGGAAGAGAAAGAGACAATGAAAGAGCTTTTGGCACGCGGAGAAAAAAATGGCGTAAAGGATTTGCAACTTTTGGGGCGTGAGGAAAAGTCGGAGGCCAAGCGGTCTTAGGAAGACAACACTTAGCTACAACTCCTTGGCA
>JAZQCX010000162.1:0-14552 GCA_045546495.1 Acetatifactor sp.
CACCCTTTCCAGGGGTGTCCCTTCAACCACTTGGGTACTTCTCCAATAAGTTGATCCTAAATAATATTTATCTCAACGCCGGAGAAATATCTCCAACGGAGAGGGTGGGATTCGAACCCACGCGCCCTTGCGGACAAACGGTTTTCAAGTCCGCCTCGTTATGACCCCTTCGATATCTCTCCAAGCGTGCCTCAATACTGACGGCAAAAGTTATTCTATCAAAAAGGAAAACCCGTGTCAACAACTTTTTTTATTTTTTTAAATCAATTTTTTTAATTTTTGAAATCACGTTTTAAATGAGATTTTGTCTTAAATTTCATCCCATATCAAAGCGCCGTATCTGCCTCCAAGCTCCTTCAAGCCTTTAGCAATCAAAGAACCGTATTTTACTGCGCCTTCATAACGCAAATGGGTATTGTCACGGGATTCCTCCGGATGCTGGGGATAAACATCCGCATCAAAATACATATGCCATGCGCGGCTTGCCACCTCACCGACTTCTTCCAGCGCCTGACGGCTCATGGTATAGAGATCAACCAGCGGCACATCACATTCCTCCGCCACCTGCTTCATGCCCTTTACATAATCGCCATGCTGGCCGGGGCCAAGCTTAAATTCTTCCACATAGCATCTGCGCGCAAGCGGTGTAATCAAAACAGGATATGCACCATGGTCTCTTGCGACCTTAATATATGTCTTGAGGTTTTCCTTATAGGTACCAAACGGGGTTGTATATCTGGTCGGGTCCTGATCTTTCTCATCATTATGTCCAAACTGAATAAACAGAAAATCACCCTCACCGATTCTCTCCTCGATTACAGCCAGTCTGCCTTCATCCATAAAACTCTTGGTGCTTCTGCCGTTCTTCGCGTGATTCTCCACCTTATATTCCTCTTTCAGAAAAATCGGGAAAATCTGTCCGATACCATTCTGAGGGTAATCTCTGTAATCATTTGTCTGTACTGTGGAATCTCCTGCCCAATAAATTGTGTTCATGTTATCTGCCTCTCTTTTCTCTTTTTATCTTCGCGCTTATTACATTTCCCCGTAATTATTTACCAAATTACTCCCGCACACCTTTTCTCCCTAATCGCATCTCAACGATGCGGTTTTATCCCAAATTTCTTTCCTACGGCTGCTTTCCTGCTTTCAGTAACGCCTCCGCGATGCAAATATCCTCCGGCGTTGTAACCTTCATATTACGATAAGAGCCTTCTGCCAGTTTCACTCTGACATCCGTAAACAGCTCTACAACCATGGCATCATCCGTCACAGCAATCCCTTCCGCTTCCAGTCTCGGCAATTCCTGCATCAGCTTCCCGTAAGCTTCCACTGCAAGCTCCGTTTCAAAAACCTGCGGTGTCTGGATGTTCCAAATATTCCTTCTGTCAGGTGTGGCTGCTGCAAATCCCTCTGCATCCGCAATTTTCACAGTGTCCTTCGACGGAACCGCCGCAACGCAGGCGCGATACTCTTTTACCGCCTCGTAGGTACTGCGCAAAATCTCCTCCGTCAAAAAAGGTCTTGCGCCGTCATGTACAAAAACGTAGCCGTCCACATTAGGTACAGACCTATCTTTACCTGCCAGCGCCTGCATGGCGTTGGCCACCGACTCATAGCGTTCACTTCCGCCGGCAACAACGGTGTCCACCTTGGAAAATCCATACTTCTCCACGATTTCCTTCTGCACATAGGGAATATCTTCCGCTCCGGTCACCAGAATGCAGTCGTCAATCACCTCCGATTGCTCTACTGCCTGCAGCGAGTACCAAATCAGCGGCTTCCCAGCCACTGTCATAAACTGCTTTGCCACGCTGCTTTGCATACGCTTTCCGTTGCCTGCTGCCAGAACAATTGCCGTACAGCGTTTTTTCATAGCTTCAAATTCGGCACGGCGTTCAAGTCATATCCATGCCTTACTCCTTTTAAATATTCATAATATCCCGCCGCGCCAATCATTGCCGCGTTATCCGTGCAAAGTGCCGATGAGGGATGATAAAATTCAATTTTCTTCTTTGCACATTCCTTTTCAAAAGCCTCTCTCAAAGAGGAATTGGAAGCTACACCTCCCGCAATGGCAAATCGCTTAAAGCCAAACTGCTTTACCGCGTGCAAGGAATGCTCCACCAGCACATCAATCACTGCCTTCTGAAAAGAAGCCGCCACATCTGCCTGATTTACTTCCTCCCCCTTCATCTGACAGGAATTCAAATAGTTGAGCACTGCCGACTTCAAACCGCTGAAGCTGAAATCATACTCATTCTCCGCCACCTTCGCCCGGGGAAAGGGAATCGCATCAGGATTTCCCTCCTTGGAAAGCTTATCTATTTTCGGGCCGCCCGGATAGCCAAGCCCTATGGCTCTTGCTACCTTGTCGAAAGCCTCACCCGCCGCATCATCTCTGGTTCTGCCGATAATCTCATACTCACCGTAATCCCTTACCACCACCAGATGCGAATGCCCGCCGGATGCCACAAGACATACAAAGGGCGGTTCCAGTTCGGGATATTCTATGTAATTAGCGCTGATATGACCGCTGATATGGTGTACTCCCACCAGCGGAATACCGGTTGCAAAGCTAAGCGCCTTCGCTGCGGACACTCCTACCAGAAGCGCCCCTACCAGACCGGGGCCATAGGTCACCGCAATGGCAGTAATCTCCTTTAAGGTTACACCCGCCTTCGCAAGTGCCTCCTCGATAACCGGGTTTATTTTTTCAATATGCTTCCTGGACGCAATCTCCGGTACAACACCACCGTACTTTGTATGCAATGCAATTTGCGTATAAATAACATTAGACAGCACCTCTCTGCCGTTTTTCACCACAGAGGCCGCTGTCTCATCACAGGAGCTTTCAATTGCCAATATCAGAACATCTTCCTGCTTTCCCTGTTCCATGTTCCGATTCCTCCTTATTTATCCCGGGGATTCACATTTTGCGCCGAATCCCAGCCATAAATTTTCCATCGTCTGCTTTCGTCACGGCGCAACAGATACACGCGCCCCGCACTTGTGCTCCCTGTTCCGTCCAGCACCGAGTAACCGCAATAAATCCTCGCAAATTCAAAACCGTCCTCTGTAAAGAAATCCACATTTGCACTGGATGCCACATTTGCACCGGAAAGACGCTTTTTCTCGCTCTTGAACTTTACGATTTCCTGACGAAGCTTTTCCAGATAGGTTCCCACCTCGTTGATGGCAAGCAAATCCTCATCATAAAGCTCTCTGGCTTTCATGCCCAACTGCTCCAGCTCTTCCTCTGTGCATTCCTCATTATAAAAACACTTTTCGATTTCCGTGTAAAACTTCACGACTTCCTTGGGCGTCGGGGGATAATCACGCTCCAAGTCCTTACTCAGTACAATCTCCGTGGCTGTCAGCGCTGCTTCCTGCGCAGCCGTGCGGGATCGCCCCGACAAAATGGCATAAACACCCACCAGAGCGATTACAAGCACTATCAATATAACGGTCACTCTGACAGTAGATTTCTTCATGCCTTCTCCTTTGTTACTCTTCTTCAAACTTTAATTCAATACTTCTTCCGTCCTTGGCAGCAACCGTTGCGGGAAAAATTTTCCGAACATCACCCACAAACTGCTCCGGATGAATAAGAGACGGACTGTAATGGGTCAGCCACAGCTCCGGCACCTGTGCCGTTTTCGCAATCCTTGCCGCCTCATACATAGTCATATGCTTATTTTCCCTCGCCTTATCCTGCTTATCCGGCTCTCCGTACATGCCTTCCAAAATCAGCAAATCCGAACCCACCGCATTCTCTGCGATAACGTCCGTGGGTCTGGTGTCCGTACAGTAGGTTACCTTTAAGCCTTTGCGCTGCTCCCCCAGCACCATGTCCGGGGTATAGGTTATTTCTCCATCGGTGATGATTTCACCCTTCTGCAGCCTGCTCCAAAGCTTCATGGGAATCTGCTGGGCAAGCGCACGCTCTTTATCAAAGCGGCCGGTTCGTTCCACTATCATACTATAGCCATAGCATAACACACTATGGTTCACCTTAAAAGCCTTTATCCGAAAACCGTCAAAAGAAAAAGTCTGCTCACTTCCCTCAATTTCAACGCACTGAATCGCAAAAGGCAATTCCGGTGCAATGGTTCTGAGTGCACTTACCACCCTGTTCAGTCCCTTGGGACCGATAAGCATAAGCGGTTCTGTCCGCTCTGCGTTACCCATGGTTAAAAGCATCCCCGGCAAACCGCTGATGTGGTCCGCATGATAATGGGTGAAACAAATGATATCAATCGGCTTGGGACTCCATCCCTTTTCACGCAGGGCAATCTGGGTTCCCTCACCACAATCGAACAATATGCTTTTCCCATTATACCTAAGCATTAACGACGTCAACCATCGATACGGCAACGGCATCATGCCTCCGGTTCCCAGCAGACTTACATCCAGCATCTCACAACTCCTTTATATCATTTCCGTCTCGTCGCTTTCCTCCGCCGGCACGACAAACGCCGCCTTCATGCGGTCAAAGCAATCCTCACACAGGTCGAATTTGTACGAAACTCCATCCCTGCGACTGAAATATCCAAATCCTGTTTTCCCGTGAAAACAGCCTTCCTTCAGGTAACCGTCTTCTACTCTTAATTCTTTTCCGCAACCATTGCAGACAACTCTTTTCAGCTTTCCGACGGTTCCTCTTTCTTCATATTCTCTCATAAATAAACCTCCACCTGTTCCTTTCTCGCCGAAAGAAAATCCTGTTCCATTGTATCAGATTTTCTCCTCCGCTCAGGTGGTAATTGTTGTTAGTTCCCTTATCTGCGCCACATAATCATGGCATCCTCCACGGGTTTTTCATAAAACCGGGGGCGGATTCCCTCGGACTTAAATCCCAGCTTTTCATAAACATGAATTGCCGTTTCATTGCTGACGCGCACCTCCAGCGTAAAGGCTTCCACGCCCTGCGCCTCACCGATAGCAAGTACCTTGCGCAGCATTTCCTGCGCAATTCCCAGTCCACGGTACGCGGCGTCCACCACCACATTGTCGATATTCCCTTCGCCAAAGCTGTTGGTAAAGCCGCAGCAGCCCGCCACCTTCCCGTCAACCTCCGCTACCACATAACAGCAGTAGTCCCGGGTAAGCAGCATCCGAAAGTCCTCCTCTGACCATGGCATGGAAAAGGATTCCCTTTCAATTCGGCTCAGTTCCTTACAGTCCTCATCCCGTAGCTCTCTTACTGTGATTTGCATTTTTCGCTCTCTTCCCGCTCCGCCTGGCTCACCCGCAAATATTCCGGCTGATGCTCCGCCGCCGAAACGGTTCTTCCCTCGGCATAATAAACCGCACCCAATGCCGCAACACTGGCCGCACGCTGTCTGTTATTACCGCCCGGTGCCAGACTGTAAGGCACCTTTATATGTTCTCTGATACAGGACAAATAAACGGGAACTCCGTCTCCGAGGAAAACCACTTCCCTGCCCAGATGATTCAGCTTCTCAATCCATTCTTCAATATCCGTCGGCATCTGCGGCAGCAAGGTACAAAGCTCATATCGCTCACCCTGCTTTTTAAATTCATAAGCAGCCGCATAAACCTGATTTCTTCTGGCATCCATCAGGGGACAAACCACCTTGTCCGTTCCGCACAAATTCCACGCGAGTCCCTCCAGCGTAGGCACCTCCACCAAGGGCTTTTCCAGTGCCAGTCCAAGCCCCTTCGCGGTCGCTGACCCGATGCGAAGTCCCGTAAAGGAACCGGGACCGGACGCAATTGCAATGGCATCCAAGGTACTCATATCAAGCTCTATCATATCCCGAAGTTCCTCCAGCATAGGCAGCAACGTCTGGGAATGGGTCTTTTTATAATCCGTTGTATACTCCGCCAGCAGCAAATCATCTTCCCAGATTGCTACACTTGCCACCAGTCCGGAGCTGTCCAAACCAAGTATTTTCATGCTTCCTCTTATCTGCGCCTTTCCGGCGCCCTCCTCGCGGTTTTCAGAATTGCTCAATGGTAATTCTGCGGTAATCAAACCCCTTTTCCAAATCCTTTTCGATGGTAACCCTGCGGTAATGCTCCGGCAGGATTTCCTCAATCAGGTTCGCCCACTCAATCAGGCTTACGCCGGCTCCGTAAAAGCAGTCCTCGTAACCGATTTCTTCCATTTCCTCCACATCACCGATACGGTACACATCAAAGTGATAAAAAGGAAGTCGTCCCTCTTCATAAACCTGCACAATGGTAAAAGTGGGGCTGTTTACCGGCTCACGGATACCAAGTCCTTTCGCAAACCCCTGCGTAAATACGGTTTTTCCTACACCAAGATCACCGATCAACGTATAAACCTGACCGGGAACGCACATTTCTCCCAGCCTCTGTCCCAGCCCCGCCGTGTCCTCCGGCGAAAAAGCCTCCAAAACGACCCTACCTTCTCTATCCAGTTGTTCCGTCTCTTTCTTTCCGAAAATATTCATCTCAAAGCTTATGCCAAGTCCTTAATTCTTAATCTTCACCTTTGCGGGTGCCATATGCGTACAAATCATCTCTATCACCGGCATCATATTTTCTCCCAGCTGCTTTCTGGGAAAAATAGTGGCATTTACGGGAGAGGTGTACAAAATAATGCTTCTTCCCGTGGAAACCGCCTTTTGCATCTCCTCCCAGGGATAAGTCACAGACTCTTCTCCCTGCGAAATAGTTACCCCCTCCTCCGTTAAGGAATAGTGCAACGGCTCCCGAAAGCTGGGATTCATCAGCACCTGCTTCCGGCTCTTTATAAACAGAGTCCACGGCAGATAAAGCAGCATAATCAGCCCGAACACAAGATACAGCCATTGTCCGGTTCCTACCGCCAGAACGACCAGCATGGCACCGAAGCTGCTTCCCAGAATACCCGACGCGCTGTTGTAGGTATGGCGCAGCATATAGTCGTACAGGTCTCCTGCACTTATCCTGATATCAAGCTCCAGCATAGCAAATCTCCTTCCACCTTGAAAAAGCACCTACAGCCATCGTAGGTGCTTTTTGAGTTAACTACTTTTTTAAATTTTACTCTAAACCATCGTAAAAAGCAAGACAAAATTACTCTCTGCGCAGCGCCTCGATAGGGCTGAGCTTCGCCGCCTTTTTCGCAGGATAGATACCGAAGAAGATACCCACTGCAGAGGAAAACAAGCTCGCTCCCAAGACCGTTCCCAGCTCCACCTTAACAGAAAAGCCGATTAACGCGCACACACCCGCTGCTCCCGCCACACCAATAATAATACCGATGACACCGCCCAGCAGCGTAATAATCGCCGATTCCGACAGAAACTGTAGCAGCACCGAACCAGTTCTTGCTCCCAGTGCCTTACGGATACCGATTTCTCTTGTTCGCTCCGTTACGGAAACCAACATGATATTCATAACTCCGATACCGCCTACCAACAGGGATATCGCCGCTACAAACACAACAAAAATCGTAATGTAATCCAGAATCCCGCTGATTTGACTCATGTAGTCATTGAAGTTTTCCACCTGAATTGCATTTTTTCCTCTTACATTGTGGCGGTTTTCCATCAGGCGCACCGTATCATTTGCCACCTGTGTTGCATACTCGGCCCCGTCGCTGATAATCAATAGTTCATTATATACCACATAGAAGCCGTAGGACTCCCCTGCCACGCTTAGCGGCATTTCCATGCTGACCACATCCGACACCATCAGCCCCGACAGCATGGATGCGTTGTCCTGTCTGATACCCACAATAGTAAACTCCTGTGTTGCACCATACAGGGTCAAATCAAAGGTCATACCGATTACGTTGGTCGTTCCGAACATCAGACGCGCGCTGCTTTCTGTCAACACACAGACTTTATTTGCGGAATAGTAATCATTGTCATTAAAGTATCTGCCCTTAATAATCGGATCGTTTGATGCATACTCCAGTCCTGCCGTACCCGCGCTCACGGATGCTTTAAACACACCCTTTCGACCGGTAACGGTTCCGTTAAAGCCGTAGCTGGGGGTAACCGCCTTTACATTTGGTACCTTTTCCAAAATCGCCTCAACGTCCTCATCCGAAAAATCCACTACGATACCTTCGTCATTCTGACCGTATGAATAGATGTAAAGCTGGCCGCCCGCCATTGCATTCAGCTCATTGTTTACGCCGTTTTTCACACCATTACCAATAGAGATAATCATAATAACGGAGGAAATACCAATGATAATACCCAGCATGGTCAGAACGGAACGTCCCTTATTGCTTCTGATATTCATCAGGGCAATTTTTATATATTCCCAAATTTGTGCCATTCCTACTCACCTTTTCCTCTACTGAACCGACGGCATAACCGTTACTGCGATACCCTCTTCCAGATTTGCGGTAAGGGAGCTTACGATAATCACATCCGTCTCGCTGATTCCCTCTAACACCTCAGTATATTCATTGGTGGAAATACCGCAGACAATGGGTTTTCTTACTGCAACCCCATTCTCCACCACATACAGGAAGTCTCCGTTCTTATCCGCATTGATTGCTTCTACCGGAATCATAAGTGCATTTTCGGTTTTGTCCGCATAAATGGTAATCTTAGCATCCATGCCGAGGATAATATTATCATCCGTCTCCAACAGATGAATTTCAGCCCCTACCATAGGGGTTCCCGAGGCATTCTTTTCTGCCATACGGTTAATCTTGCTGACCTCACCGGGATAGGTTTTTCCGGAGATTACCACTTCTGCTTTTTGTCCCAGCTGCAGCTTCTCCACATCGCTTTTAGATGCACTGAAGGCTATTTTAATATTTTCATCACTTTCCAGCTTCAGCAGTTTAAATCCGCTCACCACATCCGAACCGGGTACTGCTTCACATTCCGTAATAATACCGTTGAAATCTGCCACAATACCGCTCATCGCCAGCTCATAGTTTGCCGCTGCCTCATCATAGGATAGCTGTGCCAGTTCCTTATCCGCATTATATTTTGTCTTGTCATAGGAGTCCATTACCACCTGCTCACTGGATTTCTTCTGGGCTTCCATCTCCGCCTTATATTTCTCAAATCCCGCAAGCTGCTCCTTCGCATCCGCAATCTTCTGGTTCATTTCACTGACATATTCGCTGTTAACTGCAATCTTGGATATATACGCATTCTGCGCTATGGCATTATTCACGTCCTGAATGTCCTTCTGCTTCTGCACATATTCTGCACTGCCGAGCGTCAATCCTGACAATTCTCTCTGTAATGTAGCGAGCTTATTTTGCAGCTCCATACTTTCCTGGGCAAGTGCATCGTTAGTTCCTCTCACACTTTCATCCAGCTCATTTTCCAGTTGCTTAATCAATGCCTTCGTATCTTTAATCTGTTGCTCCAGAACTCCGAGATTGTGCTTAGATTCCTGAAGTTTCCACTGATTTACGGAATCATCGGAAAGCGCACTGTCATAGCCCGCATTGCTTTTTTCTAACTGTAATTGAGACTGCTTCAAGCCGTTTAACAGCTTTTCCGTGTTGTAGCTTACCAGCAGGTCACCCGACTTTACCTCGTCTCCCGCTGCCACATGAACCTGATTTAATGTGCCGCTTACAGGCGCAAACACAGTCTTCACCTCTTCACTTAACACCGTACCGCTGGTATCAATGCTCTCCTGCAATTCTCCCCGCACAGCCTGTGTGGTCGTCACAACCGCGATGTTTGTAGTATTCGACCCGCACGCCACCGCACGCAGTACCAGGAAAAGTACAATCACGATTACAATAATAATGGGGGCCTTCTTGCGCTTCTTACGTTTTTTCTTAGGTTGTACCGGTGCATTCCCCAACGTACTCGATGTCTTTTTCTGTACATTCTTCTCCGGCTTCACGGATTCCTTCTTATCCAAGTCTTCCTTATTGTTCCCGATTTCTTTATTGTTCGCCACGATTGCTTCTTCCTGTACAGTCCCCTTATTCTTCTTAAACATTATATTTCTCCTCCCGCCTGCTCCGGCCTCTTTCCGGAATCGCTTTCCACGCGACCGTCCTTTATTTTTATCACGCGCTTTGCCTGCGCGGCAATTTCATTATCATGAGTAATCAGTATGACTGTTCTGCCCTCCCGGTACAATTCCTGTAAAATCCCCATAATTTCCCCTGTCGAATGGGAATCCAGATTTCCGGTAGGCTCATCCGCCAAAATAACGGGCGGTGCCTGGGCAATCGCCCTTGCAATAGCCACTCTCTGCTGCTGACCGCCGGACATTTCCGCAGGCTTATGATCCATACGATGTCCCAAGCCTACCTTTTCAAGTGCTTCCTCCGAAAGTCTGATTCTTTCGCTTTTACCGACCCCGCGATAGATTAGCGGCAACTCAACATTTTCAAGTGCCGTCAAACTGGGAATCAGATTGAAGCCCTGAAAGATAAAACCGATTTCACGGTTTCGGATGTCGGAAAGCTCATCATCGCTCATTTCCGAAACATTCTGCCCCCGGAGCATGTATGTACCCGATGTAGGCACATCCAGACATCCCAGCATGTTCATCAGCGTTGATTTTCCGCTTCCCGACTGACCGATTATCGCCACAAACTCCCCTTCGTCTATGCTGACATTTACATGGTCCAACGCCCTAACCTCATTCTCGCCCGGATTGTAGATTTTACAGATATCCCTGATTTCCACAAGCGCACTCATATATCCCCGTTCCTCCGCTCACTGTGTTAGTGTCTTAATGTACTAGACGCATAATACAATAATATTGTTGCCTTGTCAATTACTTTTTACATTTTTTGCTATTGATTTTTTACGCCACTCGTACATAATATCACACAAGGCTCGCGGAAATGTCTTAATTATAATTAAGATTTCCTAAACAATTTTTGTATAAATTAAAACGTACCAAACATTTTCTGTTTGATACGTTTCTAAAAATAACCTTTTTATTTCTTTCTTCGTACACATATTACGCCTGCCAAAACCGCTGCCAGCATTATCATAACACCTATCGCCACCTGTACAGCCATCCTTCGGCTTTCGGCTTCCCCTTGTTCCGGTTCCTTTCCCCGTCCCTCAGCCTCTTCCTCGGCCTGCTCCGAAAGGATATCCTGCAACCGCTCTTCGGCTTCTCTTCCTGCCTGCTCTCTGGATTCTCTTCTGATCAGCTCTTCGCTCATTCTCTCCGCACGCAGCTTTGCCTCTTTCTTCACGCGTTCCTGTGCCTGGGCTTCTGCACGTTTTCTGGCCTCCTCGCGCTTTCCGGCTTCTGTTTCGCAATCCTGCAACAGCTGCTCCACCGGATAATCCTCTTCCACCACAATCAGCCGATGTGAGCTGTTTATCACCTCATGCAACAGTTCTTCTATCTGTCCGCACAATTCGTCGTCTCTTTTCTTCCAGTTTCCATGCATTTCCCCTGCCTGCTCTTTGGTATAGGACGCCCTCTGCATCATAACCTCAACCCAGGCTGACCTGTATGGCACGGTATTTTTATGAGTTTGACGATTCAACGTATATAATTGCTCTTCCCACTCCGCAAAAGGATTTACTGAAAACGAGGCATAATCGACGCCATCCGCAAGTTCTCTTCCGGTAAAGCATCCCAACTCCGTTTCATCCCACAGCACCCTGTAGCTTACATCCTCTGAAAGTCCCGGAACCACCAGCTTATCCCGGTACAATGCTTCCACCTGTTCGAACACCGCCCGGAACTTCGATGCCTGTCCGGTTACGGACAGCGGCATTGTGCATACCCGCACTCCACCGGCGGCTCCCTTTTCACTGTGTATAAATTCCTTTGAAATTTCAATCCCGAATGCTTCTCTTTCTGCTCCCTGGGCATACAAAATCTTTGCCGCAATCCACAATTGCCCTGTAAGACTGGGATGAATTGCATCTCCCGTAGTCAATGTAGCAGAGGGATTCTCCTCTCTGATTTCTGCTGTAAGCTGAACCATGGGAGTATGGATATCCAGATAATATGTACCCCACTCTTCCGTCTTTTCCTTCAAGCCTTCAATATACTCCAATACCCGGTCCTCAAACCGGTGTATGGGAGCCACCGAAAATTTTTCATCACACAGTGGCGGAGTAATAACCAAAATATCTTCCCCATCCAACCCCATATCCTTCAGCGCAAGAATCAGGGCATCCATATCCCCCAGATAAGTTTCCGGGGAATATTTGAGAACCGCCTCATTGGTTCCCAACATAATAATCGCCTTATTAAATCCTCGAAAGCACGGATCCTGATTTATAATATTCAACACATCCCGTGCTTTATACCCTTCCGCGCCCATATTCCGGAATTCCGTCTTTCTGTCCGGAAAACGGCACTGGTAATACAAATCCAGCATTTCCGCGTAACCGAAATCACAGTACTTTGCGTGGGTAATACTATCACCGATGACCGCAACCACATCTCCGTCTTCATAGAGAGGCAGCTGCGCCACCGGCTCGTTCCCCTCTTCAGGCTGCGTATTTTCCTGTGGCTGCGCCGCACATACCGCGAGACTGCTGCCGAAAACACATGTACACAACAGAATCCCGGTCAAGCAAAGCAGCTTCTTCATGCAATTTCGCACCTTTCCCACAGCCACACCCCCTTACGCATCCTTACCATCTTTTTTAGGTTTCTATTTTCTGAAATTTCCTTTTAATATCGGACTTAACGGCTTATACACAAGCAGTGTCACTACCGAAACACTAACACCCTTAATCAGGTTCAAAGGTGCCACGCAGGCAATCACAAAGCTCACAATACTGCCTTCCTTTACCAGACTGTTAGCCTCTACACCCATTGCAAGAATCTTATCCAAGGGCCAGCCGAAAAGCTGTGCAAACGCAGGTAACAGGTACACTGCATTAAATGCGGTTCCGAATACAGTGAGGATCAAGGTGCCCGCAATGCAGGCAATCACTGCATTTTTCTTTGTTTTGCGGAAGGAGTAAATCGTTGCGGCCGGAAGAATCAGACTGCAACCCACGCAGAAATTCGCAAGTTCACCCACAAACGCTGTAGTCGTACCCTTTAAAATCAGCTCCAGCAGAATCTTGATAAACTCCATCATAACACCTGCTGCCGGGCCAAAAGCAAAGGCTCCGACCAGAATCGGAATCTCACTGAAATCCAGCTCATAAAAGGGCGGCGCAAAGGGCATGGGAAACTCGAAGTACATGAGTAATGCCGCCACCGCGGAAAACATACCGATGACCGCAATCTTTCTTGTACTGAAAATCGGTTCCTTTACACCTGTTTTCTTCTGCGCCGCTTTCTCCAGCAGTACCGCCACCACAAACAGCGCAACGATGATAATAAAGAAACCAAGGACATATGTAGCATTCTCCGCTACGGTCGTAAACAAATTGTTCATTCTCTTTTCCTCCTTTTTTTCGTCGGAAAATTCTTCTTACCGTGCGCTCTCCGTTCATAGCATAAACTACTTTTACCGATTTTCATCGGTTTTTTACCGTTTCCTGCAAAATAAAACAATCCCGAATTTTAAGTAATTCGGGATTTGCACACGTAACCGCCGATCATTGTCCCTTAGACAACCATCGCTGTTTTCTTCTTTCATCCAGACTATACTGTTGGTCCCGGAGTTTCACCGGGTCAGCCGAAGTATGTACCCGCCCAATCGGTTCCCGCCGCAAGTCATTCCGCAACATGCGTCTCCTAAGATGCCGTTAAGCTTTACTATACTCCGGGTCGCGGACTTTACCGCCAGTAGGGAATAGAAGGCTCTGCTCCCGCATTTCCTTCGCACCCAACCCCGAAGAATTTTCTTATTTTTGTTTACAGTGGGATTATAACGCAACTGTGTATACTTTGCAATAGCAGTGTTCACGAAAAATCAGCAGAAAAACTTTCCCTTGCACAATATTTCCACAAATTCTATACTGAATATACAAAAGTCTATACAAATTGCGCACCGGATTTTTAGGTGCCGGAAAGGCATGGTGATTCAAATGATACGTCTATTTAAGCAGCATGTAGTAAGACCTGTGGAGGAGCTGGAGGGCTTCTGGAATTTCAAGGCAGAAGGAAGCGATCGCACTTACCGATTACCCGTACCCGGCTGTTGGGAACAGCACCCTGATTTTCTAACCTATCGCGGAAAAGGAACCTATACACGCAAAATCACGGTTCATCATGCCGGCAATCTTCGTCTGGAATTCGGCGGAGTCAGCCATACGGCAGATGTGTTTTTCGACGGAAAACAGATTGCCCATCACTACAACGCGTTCACTGCTTTTTCCATGATTTTAAAAGATGTGTCCTGCGGAGAACATGAGCTTACGGTAAACGTTGACAACAGCTTCGGCGAGCACTCTGCGTTACATGTCCCCAACGACTATTACACCTACGGCGGCATCACCCGCCCGGTTGCATTGGAAGCCGTAAACAACCTTTATATTACGCAACAGCATTTCACTCCTTACCGGGAAAACGATACCTGGGCAGGCAAGCTGGAAATCACTGTCTGCAATCTTTCCGATGACGCAATCACCTTTGACTTGGAAAGTCGCCTTGCGGATAATGCGATTACAGAAGCGGGACTTTCCATCGACGCGGACAGTTCAAAAACTTTCACGTTTACTGCAGCCTTCCCCGATGTTGCGGCATGG
>JAZQCX010000163.1:0-13662 GCA_045546495.1 Acetatifactor sp.
CACGGGAATACATCATTTCGTCTCCCATAGCCGGAACCGTAGCGCCCTCCCCAGGGGTTTCTCCCCGGTGCACATCCTCCTCTTCCCTAAGGTCAAGGACATCCTGCACCTGACGCTGTCCCTCCACAAAACGATACAGCTCTGTCCCGCCGTAAAGCGCACCTACTAAAAGCACGGAAAACACAAGCAGGCCCAAAATCACCTTGCCGTATGTCCGCCTTCTCCGTTTCTTCTTTGCCTGTGCCGCTTTCAGTTTTTCTTCTCTTGCTTCGCGCTCCAGCGTAGCTTCCGTCCAATCCTCTATATACATTTGTATCTCCGTTCTGAAAACCAGTCATCTGTTGTTTTCATTTTATCTGAAAAGAGCTCTCATGGAAAGCGGTAAATATTACATTTAAGAAAAAATTAAACTATCAGTTCAGCACCTGCTCCCGCAGACGTAACAATATCTTCTTTTCCATTCTGCTGACCTGTACCTGGCTGACCCCCAGCACTGCTGCCACCTCCATCTGAGTCTTGTTCTGAAAATAGCGCATACAGATCAATTCCCGCTCGGATGGCTCCAAACTGTCCAAAAGCTGCTTCAGCAGAATATGGTTCAAAAGCTCCTCCTTCTCCGGATCACGATTATCCGCAACACCTACAAGGCTGCTTCCCACGCTGCTGTTTGCGCCCCGCACTACCTTGTCCACCAGATATACCTCGCTTCCGTCATCCTGATAAACCGCACTGTATATGGATTCCACCGTTGTAGCGGCCTCCATTGCCACAACAATCTCCTCCGTGGAAAGCCCCGTCTCCGCAGAAAGCTCCGACAGTGTGGGCTCTCTTCCCGTCTCCGTCTGAAGCTTTTGTCTGGCAAAGCTGACCTTTAACCCGTTTTCCTTGATGGTTCTGGAAATCTTTACGGGACCGTCGTCCCGCAAAAAACGCTTGATTTCTCCCGCAATCATGGGAACCGCGTAGGTTGAAAATTTCACGCCCAAAGACAAGTCAAATTTATCAATGGCCTTCATCAAACCGATTGAGCCTATCTGGAACAAATCCTCCAGTTCATATCCCCTGCCTGCAAAACGCCTGACAATATGATGAACCAGTCCCAGATTATTTTCTATCAGTACCTCTCTTGCTTCTCTTTCTCCTGCCTGTGACCTTGCAATCAGTACTGACAACTCTTCCACAATTAAGTCTCACCGCCAATCCAGTCACCGACTCCCATTTTCTTTTTCATCCGTACCACGGTACCTTCTCCGGGTGTACTTTCCACCTCCAGGTCATCCATAAATGCCTCCATGAAAGCAAACCCCATGCCGGAACGCTCCAGCTCCGGCCTTGTCGTGAAAAGCGGCTCCATGGCCTGCTCTATATTATCCATTCCCTTGCCCTTATCGCTGATTTCGATATGTAACACATCCCGCTCCAGCAGACAGTACAGCCTTACCTTTCCCGGGTGGGTTCCGTTACGCTCCTGAAAAGACTTTTCACCGGGTCTGGTGTAGCCGTAGATATTGTCATAACCATGAATTATGGCATTGGTAACCGCCTCCGACACCGCCGTCTTAATATCCGCCAGTTCCTCCAGCGTGGGATTTAAATTCGAGACAAACGCCGCCACGGAAACTCTGGCAAAGCCCTCGTTATCGGAAACAGCATCAAACACAATCTCCATCTCGTTTTTCATGATTCCAGTACCTCCACAATTTTGTTTAACCCGGACATACGCAGGATTCTTAAAATCTGCCTGTCCGCATGAATTGCATACACTCTTCCCCCAAAGCAGGAAATCTTACGGTATCGTCCCATAATAATGCCGATTCCGGAGGAATCCATAAATCTGGTATTCTCAAAATCAAACACCACATTACAAACCTCCTCCCGCATCAAATACCTGTCCGCATTCTCGCAGATGATGCCTGCTCCGTGATGATCAATTTCCTCCGGCAGCCGAATCATCAGGCAATTATCAATTACTTGAAAATCCTCCATGGTTACCTGTTCCATGTTACACTCCTGTCCTTTCCCAAAATCTGTTTCTGCTCAGAACACAGAGTCCGCAAGCGGACTCTCGCACCGGGCAGGGTTGCGATAGCAACAGCCTTCCGCAAAGAAAAAAGAACCTACGGGATTCCCCGTGGGTTCTTCTCTTTCGTAATTTGAATTCATCTGTATTAATTGGTTGCGCCTGCCCCCAGCTCGTTCACATATTCCTGTGCGCTCTTTTTGCGGCTTCCGTCCGGGAACAGCTCAATCACAAGGTTGTAGGTATCAACCGCGTTCAGTATGTCACCGTTTCTCCTATACGCCTGTGCCAGATAATACAGCGCATCCTCAAAGGTCGGGTCATAATAAACTGCCTTTGCAAAGCCCTCTGCAGCAGCCTGGAAATCCTCCTGGCGATACAGTTCGTAGGCATCTGTGTAGTAGGTCTGAGACAATTCCGGACCGATTGTATTATGCAGGGTGGTATAGAGCTTACGGAAGCTCTCAGAGGCCTCTTCCACATCCATAGACTGGGCAATAATTTCCAAATCTGCAGCAGTAGCCTGAATGTCGCCCGTTTCAAGATAGGTCGCCGCTACCGTCAACAGGCGGTCAATGGTCTGTAACGTACCGTCTTCTCCGGCAAAGCCTTCGATTTCCTGCTCCAATCTTGCAATTTCCTTACTCAGCTTTTCGCCTTCCGACTCCAGCTCCTGAATCCGCACCGTCTTGGCATCCGATTCGTTACTGATTTTCGTAATGGTCTGTTGCGCTTCGTTCTTCGCATTGGACTGCGCCGCAGGCACCATCAGGAAGTAGGTTGCCGCCAATCCGATAACAAGGCCGATTCCGATATTCAACAGAGTAGAAACACCGTTGCTCTTGGGCTCTTTTACGCTCAGAGGTTGAATGATAACCTCGTTATCGCTTTGGTAACGCACCGACTCATCTTTCTTTTTCCGGGAGGACTGCTTCACTGTTTCATCCGGCAGCAGCATCAGCTCGACCTCTTTCAGATAACGGAGCGTCTGGGTATTGTTCCTGTCAATATCCATGCATTTGCGAAGTTCCCGCTCAGCGCGCTCCCATTCCTCCACATCCATATAGAGAAGCGCAAGCAGCTGATGCGCCCGCACAAACCGGGGATTTAGGGACAGCACCTTTTTTAGCTGAATCACTGCCAAATCCTTACCGTCCTGCGCACAGTAAACCAACGCCTGATTATATTTTTTAATGGTCTGGTTAATCGCTTCCAGACGGGACGCGTTGGACTGCAGCCTCTCGATATAATCATCCGCAATATTCTTATCGGGGCGCAGGTTTTTACTGATTACCCACTCACTGAGTGCCGCAACCGTTTCACCCATCTCAAAATAAACAAGTCCCAAAAGATTTCTTGCTTCGATATTGTTTTTATTAAATTTCAAACTCTGGCGCAGACTGGTTACCGCACCCGACAAATCACGTACACTTGCCTTCTCCAGACCTTCGTTATAGTACATATTGGAGACATGCATGATTTTCTTGTAAAGGAAAACATCTACTCCGCAGGCCGTGCAAAAATCATGTTCTGACAAGTGGCATCCACAATTATAGCAAAACATTATTTTCCCTCTTCGGATTTCTGCTCCGACTCCTTAATCATTTTTACAAGTAAATCCGCCATATCCGTCAAATCCTGATTATAGATGGCATCCTCCGCATCCTCCACCTCAAGGCTGGGATGAAATTTCTTCAATTCTTCCTCAAAATTGATCATTCTCTAACAGCTCCTTTATCTCGCCCACCAGATAAAGACTTCCCGCCGCATAAAGGCGCTCCGACTCTTTCCGGCTGTGCACCAGCTCTTTAAAAGCTGCTGCCACACTATCGTACACTTCATAACTGCAATCCGGGTATTCCTCAAAGATTGCCGCAAGCAGACTCGTATCCACTGCGCGCCCCGTCTGCATACGAGCCACGGCAAACCGCTCAAACAGCCCGGAGCCGATAAGCTCCCGCGCCATGTGCTCATAATCCTTTTCCCTCACAACACCGAACAACAGACCCCTTGTGCCGTTATGTCCATCCTTTCGCACAGTTTCCAGAAATGCTCTGATACCGTCCGCATTATGCGCTCCGTCTACATAGACCTCCGGAAGAACCTCCTCCATTCTTCCCGCCCAAAAGCACGCCGACACACCCCTCTGAATCTGCTCGGGAGTAATCCTTTTATCAGAATCCAGCACACTTATCGCACGCACCGCCAGCGCACAATTCTCCGCCTGGTACGTCGCAATGGTGTGCAGTGTAAGCTCCAAGTCATCAACTCCATAATACCCAGTGTACAAGGAAAAATCAATGGTTTTCTGCTTAAAATTTAAGAACCGATAGGCATTTTTCGACACTTCATGCGCCGAAATACCAAGTTCCGCCGCTTTCTCCCGAAATACGCGCGTAGTTTCCTCACAGGTATCCCAATAAACCGCCGGTACACTCTTCTGCATAATTCCCGCTTTTTCGCCTGCAATCAAATCAAGGGTTTCCCCGAGATACTCCACATGATCCAGTCCGATTCTGGTAATCACGGACAATTCCTTACAGGATACCGCATTGGTTGCATCCAGTCTGCCGCCCAGACCGGTTTCCAGAATACAGTAATCCGGTTTTGCCTCCGGGAACAACAACATTGCCATAAAAAACAAGTACTCAAAGAAGGTGGGATGATACATCCCTTCCCCCGCTTCCGCTGCATCCCAGTCCAGCATATCGTAGATATGCAAAAAAGCTCCCAGAAAGTCCTCTTCGGATATCATTTCACCGCATACCGTAAACCGCTCCCTGATATCCGTCAGATGGGGCGATGTAAAAACCGCCACCGAGTAGCCCGCTGCCTCTAAAATACTGCGCATATAAGCGCAAACGGAGCCCGATCCGTTGGTTCCCGCCACATGAATGATTTTCAGTTGCCGCTCAGGATTCCCGAGACGCTCCAAAAACTTTTTTGTGTCCTCTATACTGTTTTTTGCGGTAAACTTAGGCGTATCGTACAGATACGCTTCCGCCGCCTCAAAGGTATCTATTTTCTGCTTTTTCAAGACTGTGTTTCCCATGTATTTTTCACACCTCTTCCGGTTCTTTCAACTTTTTTATTCCGGGTTTTCCTACCTTCTGCAATGCATTATCCGACTGCAGCCATGCCTCTATCAAGCATACCATAGCTGTACCGTTCCGAAAAGGTATTTTGGAAAAAGTTTTCACCCACGTTTATTTGCATTTTCCTTCGGCTAATGCTATACTGAATTTGTTGTTTCAGTAATAACCGTGCACCGGGATTGCACAAAATGGGGGAGCATCATGGCGAAAAGTGAATCACAAGAAAATTATTTAGAAACTATATTACTGCTAAGCAAGGTTCGTCCGGTGGTACGCTCTGTTGATATTTCCAACGAGCTCGGCTACAAGAAGTCCAGCGTCAGCGTTGCCATGAAGAATCTTCGTATGCAAAACTATATCACCATCTCCGAGGATGGTTTTATTTACCTCACGGAAGAAGGTCGTAAGGTGGCGGAAATGATTTATGACCGCCACGAAACCTTGACCTCCTTCCTGACAAAGCTGGGAGTTCCCCGGGAAATCGCGGAGGAGGATGCCTGCCGTGTGGAACACGTCATCAGTCCCGAAACCTTTTCCGCCATCAAACAGCATTTAGAAAACGGTCTGCCGTAGGCAGACCGTTTTCTTTGTATTAGCGTATGATTTCATTTCTAAACACAATGCAATCCCGTCCGTTTTGCTTACCGTAGTACATCTGCTCGTCTGCAAAGTCGATTCTCTGTCTGATTCTGCACCTTTCCTCACCGGGATAAAAACAGCCGATGGTGATGGTAAGTCCCTTTTCGCCATCTCCTGTGGGAAATGACAGCGCCTTCACCGCCGCACGGTATTTCTGTGCGATGGCAAGCAGTTCCTCCTCTGTCCGGGCGTGAACCAAAACCACAAATTCTTCTCCTCCGAACCGGAACAGATAGGGGTCTTTCTCCCCCAAGGCAGACAAAATTGCTTCTGCCATCTTTCGCAGCACCTCATCCCCCGTTTTGTGGGAATATGCGTCATTGTACGCCTTAAAGTGATCTACATCCATCATGATACTGCTGACACATTCGCCGCTCTTTTCCAGCTCGGTTATGTAAGTCGACATGGCGTTACGATTCAATGCACCCGTCAGATGATCCACATAGGAATATTCCATAAGCTGCCTGTTCAGCACCACATTGCGCACCTCACGCTCCGCTGACTGACCTGCCCGCTTACGCTGATAGCGGTATCCCAGAAATATCACCACCCGGAAGGACAGCTGCTTGAAAACATCGAATCCCTCGTACCCCGGGGCAATCATCAACGCTGCCATTCCCACAAACATCAGCAGCATTACAAGATTGGAATCCGCCTTCCGGTACAACGGAGCCAGCAGAAAGGTCAGTAAATAAACCGTTGACAAGCTGATTCCCACCATCGACACGTCAATGTCAGATGTAACCACACGGTTATTCATGGTATAGCTGAACAGCACTACCGCCACGTTGATTCCGATATAGTAAAGGAGCATTGTATATCTCTTACAGGAAAGCGACGTGTTCCTTTTACCGGCAACTACAATTACCACTAATGAAACTGCTATCATGATAATCAGAGCCACCATATTCATTTTTGTATTGGGCTGCTCATAAAAGCCGCTGTAAAAATCACTTATTAAATAATATGTATTTAACAGCACATACAGAATTGCCGTAAACTTACCTATTTTGAGGCTTTCCGTATAAACAATCGCCTCTATGCCCATGGCTTCTTTATCCGGCTCGTGTAAAACCTGCCGCCTGTATTTTTCGTAAACCTGATTCATTCTATTCTCCACTCCGTGAATCGCACATAACCATAATTGCCTGTTGCATTTCCAAAAGTCCCTTTTTAAATCCGTACCCAACGAAGTAGCGGGATTCTATGGCATCTTCGGACACCTCTTCCCCACGGAAGAAGGGCGGGCAGGGATTCAATACAGCACCCTCGTTGGCCAACTCCATTACTTCCTTCGTCACACGGCACTTTTCAAATACCGGCACCAGTTCACCCGGAAGAGAATCCGTGCAGATAATATCCCGTCCCCGTACCGCTTCCCTTACATCATAAAACACGGGAAGTCCCGGAATCTCGTATCCTTCCGCACAACACTGTGCGAGTTCAAAGCCCATCACTTCCGCCGCTTCTCTCCACGCAAGACCGATGTTTCCCCGTTTGCCGCAAAACAAAAACCTATCCTTCTCCAGATTCGTCCGAATCTTAGACAAAGCATATAAATCCGCCGCCATCTCACAGGGGTGGTTACTGTCGGTCATGGCATTGATTAAAGGTATTTCAAGGTATTCTGCCATTTTTTCTAACACACTGATATCCTTGTGTCTTGCTATCACCATGTCTGCCCAATTATTCAGATACCCGCAGACATCCCGCAAATCCTCCTTCTTATCCAGCGCGTCTGCCGGAAACAGAATGGGCTGTCCGCCAAGCTGATAAATCCCTTTTTCAAAGGTTACTCTGGTACGGATACTGGAATTCGGGAAAAATAATACCACCGTTTTTCCCTGCAGTGCATTGGCGTGCGCTCCGCTTTCTATCTGCCCCGCCAATGCAAATAAATCATATATATCTTCTCTGGAATAATCCGTTAATCTGATAAAATCCATCGTTTACCCGTCTCCTGTATATCAGTGGAAATACTTTTGCATCATAACACATTTTGTATATTTCTGCCAACCTTTTTGTTTCGTCCGCCTTTTTTAATGTTCGTCCCGTCGGCAAACGACAAAATTACAGCGTTTTTTACTCGATTTATCGACAATACCGTTGTTATTTTACGGAACGAATGATATAATTTTAACAAAATAAATGCAAAGGAGAATGATATATGCAATTACGAAAGCTGAAAGGAATATCCCTTATGTTAACGTTAGCGTTGTGCATGTCCGGCTGCGGCAGCAATGATGCCTCCGGTCAGTCACAGACTACTCCTGTTCCCGTCGCGGAGGAAACTCCCGACAATCCCATTCCTCCTGCCGACAGTTTCGCCGGCGGTGACGGTACCGAAAGTAATCCCTACCAGATTGCAACAGCCGAGCAGCTGTCCTATCTGGCCGATTTGATTAACAACTTTAGCTCCAACAACTACACCGAGGAAGTTTCCTACCGGACAGGCTATTATGTTCTGACCGCCGACATCGAGCTGAACGATATCTCCGATTTTGCAAGCTGGGAAACGAAGGCTCCCGCACACGAATGGGAACCTATCGGCGCGTCTTCCGGCGATGCCTTTGAAGGTCACTTTGACGGTGATGGTCACGTAATTAAGGGAATGTACATAGACAACAATTACACCTTTTCAAACTCCAATCAGGGCGGTAAGGGTACCTGTGTGGGTCTGTTCGGATATCTGAACGATGCTGTCGTATCAGATGTGACTCTGGAAGACTCCCTCATTCTTGCTAACAGCCATGTTACCTATGCCGGCTCCATCGCCGGACGGGCTATGGCTTCCGAAGTACGGGAATGCACCTCCGCCGCTGACATGAAAGTTGCCATGGCTGATCACTTAGGCGGTATTCTCGGATACTCTATCAACACCGAATCCAAGGATAAGGTGTTGGAAATGTGTACCATCTACGGCAATACTTTTACAGGTGAAATCAATTTTACCAATGCTCTCCCTGAAAAGACCGCTTATATCGGCGGCGTTATCGGCTACGCCATGGGCAATGTTGCAAACTGCACCAACCGCGGCAGCATCCTGGTACAGGGTGAAACCAACGATTACATCGGCGGTATCGCAGGCGAGTTTAAGGGTGGTAACAGTGCTTTGACCGATTGCGTCAATGAAAGTGCCATCACACTCTCCGGAAATCCTTACTTGGGCGGTATCTGCGGTCATATTCTTGCAGGCAGTGCTACCACTTCCTCCACCGGCGAAAATGATATTACCTGCGTATTAAACTGCGAAAACAAAGGCAACATTACACTGACCGAAAACAGTAACAGTGTACCTGCCACCGTAGGCGGTGTTGCCGGCAACATCGGTGATTTCGGCGGATCCTATCTCCAGATTGACCTCTGCAAAAACAGCGGTACCGTTTCCGGTCTCGGTCATGTAGGCGGCGTTATCGGTGAATCTACCGTTGTTGCTATTCCCTGGGCCGTTGCAAACTGCGAAAACAGCGGTGCTGTAACCGGTGACAGCTTTACCGGCGGTATCCTGGGCTATGTGGGCTCTACTAAAGAAGCTTCCGGCATTGAAGCCTGTGTCAATAATGGCGCCGTAACCGGAAGTTCTTCCACCGGCGGCATCCTGGGCGGTTATTTCTCCTACAACGTAACCGATGCTGCCAAGCGGGCTCCTTTCACAATCAGCGACTGTAAGAATACCGGAGCGGTATCCTTAAACACAAACAGTATCGTCGGCATCGGCGGTATCGCAGGTTCCTTACAGCTGGATCAGCCTACCGACATATTCCATATTAAAAACTGTACAAATGCAGGCACCATCGGCGGCGCAGAAGCTCTCCGCGCAGGCGGTATCCTGGGCGGTCTGTCCGTGACCTCTGCCGGTCCCGGCGGCTTCTGCTCCATTACAGACTGCAATAACACCGGAGACCTGATTCAGGGAAACGGTAAAGTAACCGTAACCTCCTCCATGTCCGATGATTCCGCCGCTGTTGCAGGCGGAACCGACGACAAAACTGCCCTTATCATGGGCGGTTCTTCCATCGGCGGTATTGCCGGCTACTTCAAGCAGGGTACCATGGAAAACTGTACCGCAAGCGGTAACTTCCTCATCGGCGACAACGCTAAACCCATTTTCGATTACGCCGACCTGTCCGTAAGCTTACAAGACGATAAGGAAAACGCCCTCGTATTCGTAGGCGGTGTGTGCGGTCTGTATTACTACGAGGACGGCGGTGACGGTTATTCCCCTGACACCTGCTACATCCGCAACTGTAAATACTCCTCTGCGGTTCCCACCGGTGTTGTATTCGCACTACCCGGCGCGGCAGCTGAGGCAACCGTATCCAATGTAACTGCCACGAAGTAATTGGGATATATATCCCAACTCAGGCCACTCCCCTGCAGGCTGCTTTGGAATAAGGTTCGTGTTTTTATGCGCTTGAACAAAAATTGAGTCGTGTCCGCAGGAGGCGGAAAAAGGAGCATGTCTCTCGCTCATTTTTCCGTCCGAACGCAAACGCGACTCTTATTTTTGTTTCGGCTCATAAAAAGCTCGAACTATCGTACTAAGTGTGCTCTGTTGAAAGGACACGGCAGGCTTATCGCAGCTGTGCCAGACGTTCCTGCACCTGCTCCATCATCAGAGTGTACTTTGCAAGCTTTTCCTTTTCCTCGGCAATCTTTGCCTCGGGTGCCTTAGAGATAAACCGCTCGTTGGAGAGCATACCGTTTACGCGGGCAAGCTCACCCTGCAGACGCTTCTCCTCCTTCTCCAGACGCTCGATTTCCTGAGCAATGTCTACCAGTTCCGCGAAAGGAATGTAGAGTGTTGCGCCGGGAATCACAACGGAAACAGCATCCTGGGCAATACCGCTCTTATCCTTCTGCATGGTTACATCACTTGCATATGCCAACGATGCAAAGAACAGCTTTCCTTCGGCGAACACGTTCAAAAGCTCTGCATCCTCGCTGACAACAAACACACCTGCCTTACGGCTGGGCGCAACATTCATCTCTGTTCTGATGTTACGGATACCGCGCACTGCCTCCTTGATGATTTCGATGTCCTTTTCTTCCTTGGCAAAATTTCTCTCCTCAGAATACTCCGGCCACTTGCTAATCATAATAGACTCTTCCTCTGACTGAAGCGTACAGAAGATTTCCTCCGTAATGAAAGGCATATAAGGATGAAGCAGCTTCAACGCATCAATCAGTACGGTCTTTAAGGTCCAAAGTGCTGCATTCTGGCTGGTTGCATCATCGGAGTTGTACAGACGGGGCTTTACCATCTCAATGTACCAGTCACAGAACTCATCCCAGATAAAGTCATAAACCTTCTGTACCGCAATTCCCAGTTCAAAGCTCTCCATATTATCGGTAACTTCCTTCGCAAGGGAATTCAGCTTAGACAGAATCCACTTGTCCACAGGCTCCAGATCTGCGGTAGCAGGCTCAGTCACTGCCTTACCGGTCCTTTCAAGTGCCTGCTCCATATTCATCATAATAAAACGGGAGGCATTCCAAACCTTATTTGCAAAATTACGGCTGTTTTCTACCCTCTCGTAGTAGAAACGCATGTCGTTTCCGGGCGCATTTCCCGTAATCAATGTCAGTCTCAGGGCATCCGCACCGTACTGCTCGATAATCTCCAAGGGGTCAATACCGTTTCCAAGAGACTTTGACATCTTCCGTCCCTGACTGTCACGTACCAGTCCGTGGAACAGAACCGTCTTAAAAGGCTTCTCTCCCATATGCTCAAAGCCGGAGAAAATCATTCGGATAACCCAGAAGAAAATAATATCATAGCCCGTTACAAGCACATCCGTAGGATAGAAATATTTCAAATCTGCTGTCTGCTCAGGCCATCCAAGGGTTTCAAAAGGCCAAAGCGCAGAGGAGAACCATGTATCCAGCGTATCCGGATCCTGGGTCAGGTGTGTGCATCCGCACTTAGGACACTTCTCGGGCATTTCTCTTGCAACCACTACCTCCCCGCACTCGTCACAATAATATGCAGGAATTCTGTGTCCCCACCAAAGCTGACGGCTGACACACCAGTCGCGGATATTGTCCGTCCAGTTGAAATAATTCTTCTCCATACGCTCGGGAATCAGCTGAATCTCGCCGCTCTTAACAGCTTCTCTTGCAGGCTTAATCAGCTCATCCATCTTCACGAACCACTGCTCCTTTACAAGAGGCTCAATAGTCGTCTTACAGCGGTCATGGGTACCTACGTTATGGCTGTGATCTTCAATCTTCACAAGCAGTCCCTGAGCCTCCAGCTCAGCCACGATTACCTTTCTCGCCTCGTAGCGGTCCATACCCTCAAACTTTCCGCCGTTTGCATTGATGGTGGCATTGTCGTTCATCACATTGATAATAGGCAGGTTATGACGCTTGCCCACCTCAAAGTCGTTAGGGTCATGACCGGGTGTAATCTTTACTACGCCGGTACCGAATTCTCTGTCAACATAGGTATCTGTCACAACAGGAATCACACGGTTCATAATGGGCAGCATTACGCTTCTGCCGATTAAATGGCTGTATCGCTCGTCTTCGGGATGAATTGCCACTGCGGTATCGCCCAACATCGTCTCGGGACGGGTTGTTGCAAAGGTCAGAAACTCTGTGGTACTGGGTGTTCCGTCCTCGTTCATCAGCGGATACTTAATGTGCCAGAAATGACCTGCCTGCTCCTGATATTCCACCTCTGCATCGGAGATGGAGGTGTTACATACAGGACACCAGTTAATCATACGGGCACCCTTGTAGATGTATCCTTTCTCATGCATCTTTACGAAAACTTCGGTAACTGCCTTGTTACAGCCCTCATCCATGGTGAAACGTTCTCTGTCCCAGTCACAGGAAGAACCAAGCTTCTTAAGCTGAGAAATAATACGTCCGCCGTACTCCTTCTTCCACTCCCAAGCACGCTCCAAAAATTTCTCGCGGCCAAGGTCCCACTTATCGATGCCTTCTTCCTTCAGCTTCTCGATAATCTTAACCTCGGTAGCGATGGAGGCATGGTCTGTTCCGGGCTGCCACAGTGCATTGTAACCCTGCATACGCTTGAAACGAATCAGGATGTCCTGCATGGTATTGTCCAGCGCATGTCCCATGTGGAGCTGGCCGGTGATGTTTGGCGGGGGAATCACGATGGTGAAGGGTTTCTTGGAGTGATCAACCTCCGCATGAAAATATTTGTTGTCCAACCACTTTTGATAAAGTCGGTCTTCCAGACCCTGAGGGTCATAGGTTTTTGCAAGTTCTTTGCTCATTTGGAATCTCCTTTCGAAATTGGTATATTGCGCCGACGAAGCGTGGCGCAGCCACATCTGCTTGGGCATACAAAAAGCCCTTTACAGATGTTTATCTGCAAAGGGCGTCTAATCTTTCGATATCTACGCGGTACCACCTTTGTTCACAGGCTTATGCCTGCCTCTGTGCGTCTTCTCGATATGAGTAGCGATTGGCCGGATCAGCACCCGGATTCTTAAATCTGCTGCCATACTTATAAAGCGCTGTCCGATAACGGGGACAACTCGGGGACACCTACTGGGATTTTGCTTGGGTTTCTTGCGGCAAGGAACCGACTATGGAAACCCTCCCCATCCTTTGGGCATTCCGGCTCAAAAGCTACCTTCTGCATCCTGTCCTTCAAGCGGCCTCCCAGCGCAAATTCCTGCAGCCACTCTCTCTGGTAAGGGGTAATGCATACTCCTCTTTGTCACAGCCTTTGTATATCAATACAAATACTATAATCCGATTGGTCAAGGTTTGTCAAGATAATTTAAGCTTCTCTCTGAATTTAAACTTCTCTCATTTTATTGCGTCCATTTTGGAAACTTTTCCCTGAGACAACGCCTCCAACTCTTCTTCGGTAATTTGTAAAACAGACAATGCTTCTTTTCCGGTCATTCCGCTATTTAAAAG
>JAZQCX010000164.1:0-45565 GCA_045546495.1 Acetatifactor sp.
ATGGTAAATGGCGGCACCTCTTACCACATGCCCTACGTTTGCCATATGCCTACCCTGTTCCCCCGTCTTATGGGCGGTGCAAAGGATTCCCATTACCGCCTGCTGTCCCGCACTTCACCGGAGGGTCGGCTTTTCTGGGAAAAGGAATGCATAGAAACGGTGGAGCATTTGTACAGTGTACCCTCCATCGCGGTCTGGGTTCCCTTTAACGAGGGCTGGGGGCAGTTCGACGCCGCCCGCATCTGTGATGCTTTAAAAGAGAAAGACCCCACCCGTCCCGTAGACCATGCCAGCGGCTGGTTTGACCAAAGGAGCGGAGACTTTAGAAGTGTGCATAATTATTTCCGAAAGCTGAAGGTAAAATCCGATAAAAACCGGGCTTTTGTCATCAGTGAATACGGCGGCTATGCCTGCCACGTTGCCGACCACTCTTCCGTAGAGCAGATTTACGGCTACCGGAAATTTGAATCGCCGGAGCTGTTAAACGCTGCCTATCATCAGCTTATCAGCGGACAGCTTCTGCCCCTTGAACAAAAGGGTCTGAGCGGAGCCGTTTACACCCAGCTTTCCGATGTGGAGGAGGAAGTAAACGGACTGGTTACTTATGACCGACGGGTAGTGAAAATAAAGCCCTCGTCCGCAGAAGTTCTGTAATCGTCCTTTCGCCGAAAATCAACCGACGTTCCCCTTATAGCAGACTATGTAACCAAATCCAAAGCCCCGGATGCAAAATGCTTCCGGGGCAATTTTTAATCCAATGACATCCTTATAGTGCAAGGATCCGCAATCAGATCCTCTATTTACACCGACAAACGCTTAGCCAACACCTTCTTCACATGGAAATAGGCCGGAATCAGGAAGATATCCGCAAATATCCACGCGATGGGATTTCCCATGCAGACACCGGTAAAACCAAGCAACGGTACCAACACAAATCCCGCAAGAGTTCTTGCAATCATCTCAAACACCCCTGCTAAAATTGCGAAGGTAGGGAAACCTACGCCCTGTATCAGGAAGCGCACAATGTTTACCAGTGCCAGTGCAAAATAAAATACGGTATTGATAATCAGATACATTCTCACATCGCTGATAATGGAGGCTTCCTTTACATCCAGGAACAGCGACGCCAGCGGAGCACTTGCGAAAAAGGCAATCAGGAAACCGATTCCGGAATAAATTGCTCCCAGTATCACGCAGGCTTTTAGCCCGGTACCCAGTCTCTCCAGCTTTCCCGCACCCACATTTTGGCCGCCGTAGGTCGCCATGGTGGAGCCAAAGGCATCAAAGGGGCAGGCAAGAAATCCACCGATACGTCCTGCTGCCGTCACCGCAGCTACCGCATCTGAGCCTAAGGTATTGGTGGCACTCTGGAGCACCACGCTTCCGATGGCAGTTATGGAATACTGTAATCCCATGGGAACTCCCATGCCGCAAAGCATCCTTGCCAGATGCTTATCGTATCCCCACTCCCCTTTCTGAATTCTCAGAATTTCAAACTTCTTTATCATAAACACAAGGCAGCAAACGCCGGATATCCCTTGGGAAATCACGGTTGCCCACGCAGCACCCGCCACTCCCCAATGAAGGTTTACAATAAAAAACAAATCCAGTCCAATATTCAAGGTTGCCGACATCACCAGAAAAATAACCGGTGTCTTACTGTCTCCCAACGCACGGATAATACCCGCACACATATTGTAAAGGAAAATCACGGGAATTCCGATAAAAATTACCACAATATAAGAGTACGCTGCCTCCAGAATATTCTCCGGAGTCTTCATCATCACCAGAATCGGCTTGCAGAAAATAACCGTCAAAACCGTCATCACTATGGCAAAAGCGCCTGCCAGCCAGATACAGTTCGCCACAATCCGGCGAAGCCCTTCATAATCTCCTGCTCCGAATTTATGAGAGACCGGTATCGAAAATCCGCTACAGATTCCCATACAAAAACCAATTACCAGAAAGTTCACCGACCCTGTGGAACCCACCGCCGCCAAATTGTCCGTACCCAGAAATTTTCCTACGATAATGGTATCCACCAGATTATAAAACTGCTGAAACAAAAATCCGAAAAGAAGCGGTATGGAAAATCCCAGTATCAGCTTCATGGGCGAGCCCTTTGTCATATCCTTTGTCATTGTTTTTCCTCTCCAAAACAAACAAAATCATGTTCCGAATAAGGAGTATAGTCCCATTGCCCGTCCGGTGCAATGTACTTTTTTGGCAAGATTAGGAGGTTTTGTGTGTTTTTTTGCACAGAACTACTATTCCCCGTACCACTTCGTCTGTTCTTTCCAAATATGATAGAAGTGACTTTTCTTTTCCAGTAATTCAGGAAAAGTCCCGATTTCAACAACTTCGCCCTGTTTCATTACAATAATCTTATCCGCATTACGGACAACTCCCAGTCGGTGCGTTACCAACACAACTGTACGTCCATTGGCAATCTCCTCCAGTTTCTCATAGAGCGTCATCTCTTCTAATGGATCTATGGCTGCGGTAGGCTCGTCAAAGAACAATATTGGACGTTGGCGATAATAGCTTCTGGCCAGTGCTAACCTTTGCCACTGTCCGCCCGATAGCTCTGTTCCGCCAAATTCCTTTCCCAGCATCATGGCCTCCGGCGCATCAGAATATCTCACTCCCGCCCAATTAAGCGCTGTACAAATCCGTTCCATATCCATCTGCGTACTTGTATCACCTAAATACACGTTTTGAGCCAAAGTCAGCTTGTATCTTCCGAATTCCTGATATACAGCACTTATCTGTTCATAAATGCTACTCTCTTTTAGCTGTTCTCTCTCGATTCGACGCATTTCCATTGTTCCCTTTGTAGGCACAAGAAACCCCGACAGTATTTTTGCCAATGTTGATTTTCCCGCACCGTTTTCTCCTACAATGGCAACTCGCTCTCCTTCTCGTATCGATAAGGAGACATCTTTTAACGCCATTGTTCCTCCATTCGGATACTGATAAGACACTCCCTTCATGCGGACAAACTCGTCGGAATTTGCCATACACTTTTCACCGTCTCGCACATCCATATCCATCAGTTCAAAATAGGAACTTGACATGATACTTGTCTGTAAAATTTCTCCTGCATGTCCAAACAATTGCGCGAATGCACCGGTAAGCACAGAAAAACTCGTCAGAAGTACGGAAAACCCGCCCACTGTTATTTGTCCTGTTTGCATCAACCACACCATCAAAAAGATTGCCCCACAGTGCAATACAGCCTTCACCTCGGCAAAGACAAATCCGTTCCACCAAACTTGTCGTATGTGCTTTGTTTCCTTTATACGAATTTTCTCTCCGACCGCAAGATATTTGTCCGCCAAGCATTTCCCGACACCATGATGCGCAATTTCTTTTTTGCTGTCGTAATTAGCTAAAAGACTGAAAGCATACTTTTTTCTACGCATTTCCTGTACTGTATTTTGCAACAAATCTGACTGAAATTTTGCACCTTGTAATTTTTCCAGGACAACCGGCACACTTACCAACACCACAAAAAGAATTAAAGAGGGGTGAATAGTAACCAGATATCCTCCCACAGACGCCAAATTACAAATCACTACTGCTGACATAATAACCAGATTTGCCGTAAAAACCAGAAACATAGCGGCTTTCTTGGCCTTTTCTATCACCTTATAATATTGTGCGCTTTCATAGTACTCCAGCGAAAGTGTTGCGCTTTTCTTATGAATCCGCCTGTCTAGTCCCATAAAAACATAACGAAAGTACCCAAATTCCATATACTGATTCGCTGCCAATGAGAACAGTCTCAATATCATGTAAGTTGCTATCAGCATTAAGACGGGTTTAATATAATACAGCAACGACATATCCGAATTCAATTCCGCCGCTCTATCCACAATCTCCTTTTGCAAAAACAGCATTACACTTGGCAATATTGCCCCCGGCAGTGATAAAAGTAAATATACCATCATTCGTCCGGGCGCTATCGGAATTACCACTTTTAGAGCTCGTACAATATTTTTCATTCGTACATCCCCCTCTGCGCCTGAAACATCCTCCGATATAATCCATCCACCTTTTCCATCAATTCCTTATGGCTTCCCTTTTCTACAAAGCGCCCCTTTTCCATCACACAAATTTCATCTGCATTTACAGCCGCTCCCAGCCGATGCGTAATGAAAATATTAACGCACTCGTTAGAACGTTTCTTTAAGAATGCGGAATATAGTCTGGATTCCGCCAAAGGATCCATTGCCGCCGTTGGTTCATCCCATATATACACTCTGGCTTTTCGATACAGCATACGTGCAATAGACAATCGTTGCCATTGACCGCCGGACAAGTCGATTCCCTCTTCCTCCAGCTTACCTAAAAATGTATCATATTGTTTCGGGCAGTTTTGAATCCATTCATCCATTTCCGCCTGTCCTGCCGCTCCGCGTATCTCCTCTTCTCTGTCCTCTCCCATCGCTGAAAAAGTAATATTTTCCCTAATTGAATAATCATATCTGTTGAAGTCTTGGAAAACCGCGGAGAAAAATCGCTGCACTTGTCCATATTCCATTTCGGAAATATCCTTACCATCTATCAGAATGCTTCCACATTCCGGCTTGTATATGCCCAACAACAACTTAATCAATGTGGTTTTCCCACATCCATTTTCTCCTACTAGAGCATAGTTCTTTCCTAAATGGAAATCGAAATTTAACCCGTTAATAATTGGCTTCTCTTCACCTGGATAGCGAAATACTATATTTCTGCCGCTCATAACTTGAAATTCCGGCAATTTTCCATCCAATTTTTCATAATCGTAGTACTGTTTCGGAAACGCATATAATTCCAGCAAATCTTTCTGACACGCCCGATATTCCTTATAAGTCGGCAAGTGCTTACTTCCAACCTCCACAAAAAAGGCTCCAAGCCTGGTTAATGCCGGGATAATCGCCACATACAGACCGATATGAATTTCACCCTTATACAGCGGTATCAAAAAGAGAAGATACGCAGATGCCGAAAAAAGATATGTAATGTTATCATAAAACCACAATATTAGGTTTGATATAAATATACTTTTCAGAAGTTTTTTCCCTGACTTAATATTTTCTTCTTCATACTCCCGCTGCACATATTCTGTATAGGAAAACAGCTTTCTTTCCTGAGCTAAACGTCGTTCAAACAGCACTTCGGAAAGATAGTCACTTCGCCTACTGATTTCCTTCCTCGCCTGATACAACGCCACTTTGTTTTTTCCAATGAGTCGAAACGCAACAATCATCATTCCCAAAAGCAATATTGTAATCAGCAAAAAAAACGGAACCGTTTCCGCAATTAGCGTATAAACTCCCGCTGCGCTTAAAATTCCACCTACAATTTGCAGTATAGCGAAAAAGGCGTTTGTATACCTTCTTTCCGGCTCGTCCTGCAGCCTTGCAATTAAAGCCTGACTTTCCGGTTGCTCCAAAGATGCTGCTGAAACCTGTGCCATCTGACAAATAATTACTTCATCCAGATACTCACGCATCTGCAAACGCATCTTGCCATTCAGATAATCCAACAAAGGGACTTGAATATATCGGAATGCATACATACCGGCTATGACCATAGCAAAAGCAACTGCCATTCCCCATTTAAAATCCGAGCACACATTTATAAATTGCTCCAAAACAACAACTTCCGATACATTCAAAACCGCCTGTATTAAAATCACCGCAGACGCTCCGATTGCCACTAAAGGTTTCTGCAAAATTAGATTCCTTACGTTTTTCGGCTTATCCATTCTAGTGTTCCTCATAATAATCTCTCTTCTTGCCGTTTTATATCATCCAAACCGGTACTATATAGTTATCTCCATCAATTGCACTAAATGCCGGCTTCATACAGATAACCGCTCCTTTTGCACGTTGTGTTGATGACTTATCCAACAAGCTAAACACTTTTGTCAACTCTTTACCCGGATTTGATGTCTTCTTAATCTCAATCGGATTTAAAACACCATCCCGTTCAAGCACAATGTCAATCTCCTTGGCGTCCTTGTCGCGGTAATAGTACAGGTAAGGTTCTTTACCGCAGTTTAAATATGTTTTCATAATTTCTGCAACCACATAATTTTCTAAAATTGCTCCATTCATCGCACCGCTTTCTAATGTTTCCGCGCTACTCCACTTCGTCAAATAACACACCAGACCTGTATCGTAAAAATACAATTTTGGAGTTTTTACAAGGCGCTTTAACAAATTGTTGGAATACGGATGAAGATAGAAAATAATTCCCAACGTCTCCAATATTCCCAACCAATTCTTCGCCTGCGTCTGATTGATATCGGCATCTCGTGCAATCTCTGCCACATTCAGCATCTGTCCGCATCTTGCTGCTACCGCCGTAATAAATCTAAGAAATTTAAGCGAATCGATAGCATCTGATAATTCCCTTACATCACGCTCCACATAAGTAGCTAAATAGCTGCTATAGAAAATCTGACTGTTGCTGTTAGCACCACTTACAATTGCCGGCATAGAGCCTTTGTGAATACGCTCGAAAACTCCTCTTGTGTCAACCTCTTCTCGGTTTTCCTTTCTTGCAGATAAAGCCTCCATATCTATCGTAAATGGTTCCATCTCTCCACCTGAAATTTCTGCTTGCGATAAAGATGTAAGCGAAAGTACAGCTACTCTTCCTGCCAAAGACTCCTGAACACCTCTCATCAGCTTAAATACCTGCGAGCCGGTAAGCCAAAATGCTCCCGGTTCGTGATTTTTATCCACATGCATTTTAATATAAGTAAATAGCTCCGGTGCATACTGGACTTCATCAATCAATATCGGCGGTTTGTGCAGCTGTAGGAATAATTCCGGGTCGGTCTTTGCTATACTTCTTTCATTCAAATCATCTAATGTAACATATCCTCTGTTCGTCCCCTCCATTAACTTTTGAAGCATAGTCGTCTTCCCCACCTGTCTCGGTCCCGTGACCAGAACTACCGGATATTCCTTTGTAACCTGATTCACTACATTTTCCAGATTTCTTTTTATATAATTCATATACACAACCTTCTTTCGGCTAATTTTTAACTCAATTATATTTTAGCCGAAGTTCACAAAAAGCACAAGCAAATTTCGGCTAATTTCTAAAACATTTATATTTTAGCCGAAATATTTTCGCAGAACAAAGAGGCCGCAAGCGGACTCTCGCGCCGCCAAAGCGTCGCATTTGCGACATCTACATCTGCTTTGGCGTGCGCATCCTCGCGGAGCGTTTTGCTTTATAAGAAAGGCCTTTCACACTTTAGTGTGACAAGCCTTTCTTATAAAGCAAAAAAGCACCGCTTGCGGGATCATCAACCAAATTTCCCACAAGCAGTGCTTCTTCAATCAATTTGTATTTCTAACTGTTCTCCTGGAAATCCTTAGCAGAACGGATTCTCTGTAGGATAAGGCAGAGACTTCGGCTGGTTGTAGTTCAGGTCCTCAACGGGCACGCCGATGTACTTGAATACCTCGTACAGTGCCTTGCCGTAGTGACCGAATGCAACTGCGCCGTGATGAGGATAATTCTTCTCAATCAGCACGTGGCGATAGAAGCGTCCCATCTCGGGAATTGCGAATACACCGATACCACCGAAGGATTTCGTTGCAACGGGAAGTACCTCACCCTGTGCGATGTAAGCGCGCAGCTGGCAGTCAGCGGTAGACTGCAGACGATAGAAGGTAATATCGCCGGGAACGATGTCGCCCTCCAGAGTACCCTGGGTAACCTCCTCGGGAAGGTTTCTTGCCATAATCATCTGATACTTCATGCTGCATGCAGCCAGCTTCTTGGAGTTGGTATTTCCGCAGTGGAAGCCCATGAAGGTATCGTTATGGGTGTAGTTGAATTTACCCTTAATGGATTCCTCGTACATATCAGCAGGTACGGTGTTGTTGATGTCAAGCAGGGTTACGATGTCAGCACTTACGCAAGCACCGATGAACTCGCTCAAGCAACCGTAAATATCAACCTCACAGGATACGGGGATGCCCATACCGGTGAGACGGCTGTTTACATAGCAGGGAACGAAGCCGAACTGAGTCTGGAATGCAGGCCAGCACTTTCCGGCAATCGCAACGTACTCGCGGTAGCCCTTATGCTCCTCAATCCAGTCAAGCAGCGTCAGCTCATACTGAGCCAGCTTGGGAAGTACCTCGGGCTTTAAGTTGCCTGCGCCAAGCTCCTCCTCCATTTCCTTAATCTTTGCGGGAATTCTCTCGTCGCCGTCATGCTTCTTGAACGCTTCGAACAGGTCAAGTTCGGAGTTCTCCTCGATTTCCACACCAAGATTGTAAAGCTGCTTAATGGGAGCGTTACAAGCAAGGAAGTTGAGGGGTCTGGGGCCGAAGGAGATAATCTTCAGGCTCTTCAAGCCTACCAGCGCTCTTGCGATAGGCAGGAACTCGTTAATCATATCTGCACACTCTGCAGCGGTTCCTACAGGATTCTCAGGAATGTATGCCTTAATATTGCGAAGCTTTAAGTTGTAGCTTGCGTTCAGCATACCGCAGTAAGCATCACCACGTCCGCCTACCAGGTCGTTCTGGGACTCCTCTGCTGCCGCGATAAACATTGCGGGACCGTCAAAATGCTTTGCAAGCAGAGTCTCGGAAATTTCGGGACCGAAGTTTCCAAGATAAACGCACAGCGCGTTACAGCCTGCTGCCTTAATATCCTCCAGTGCCTGTACCATGTGAATTTCGCTCTCCACGATACATACGGGACACTCATAGATGTTGTCCATTCCGTACTTTGCAGCGTAAGCCTCTACCAGAGCCTTTCTTCTGTTTACGGACAAACTCTCGGGGAAGCAGTCACGGCTTACAGCTACGATACCAATTTTTACCTGCGGTAAATTGTTCATGTGTGAACCCTCCTAAAATTTAAACTTAATTTAAAGCATCGCTTTTGCAATGCAAAAACTTCAATGTAACCGTTGATATTACTCGTTAATATCCAGATTCTTACCCTTCAGGCCGAGGAAGCTGCCCTCGTCCAGTCCGCCCTCCGCATGACCGATGAGCCACTTGTTCACAGCGGTAATCAGACAATCCTCGTTGTCGGTTGTGGTTCCCGTTGCCTTTGCGTGAGCAGTCTTCAAAGGATAATTGGTTCCTCTGGGCAGTACAATCGATACCTGAAAGCCCTTACCATCCACGCTGCAGGGCGCATAGTGCAGGGTAGTTGCGTAAACCTCTACCGCGGTTCCCGCAGGTACAAGGAATGCCTCAACCTTAGCAGTATCATAAGTGAAATCAGCCTCTACATCCTGCTGCAGACCCAGCATCAGAATTGCGTCGGTTGCCGCAACGTTAATCTCGGAATCTCTGTGATACTCCAGTGCGTTTAACTTTGTGTTGTGACCGTTACAGTAGCCAATCTGAATCGGCATCTCGCCGTAGGTGGTTTCAGACAGTGCCTTCATGACAGGCAGTGCCTCCAACTCGGCAACGCTGGGCTCATACACAACGCCCTCCGGCAGGGGAGTTTTCTTCATGGCTTCCACCAGCTCGGTAAAGTCCACGTTTGTTACTACCCGGCCGTACTTTTTAAATGCAGCATCATTTACGGATAATACTTTCATTTTCTTCGTCCTTTCTTTTTTCTTTACAACAGCTTCTCAAACAAAGGCTTGCAGGTAGGGTAAATCTCCTTAAACTGCGCATAGCGTGCCTCGTATTTCTCCACCAGTGCAGGGTCGGGCTCTACGGTATCCACAATCTTTACAACCTTTGCTGCGATTTCTTCTACACTTGCATACTCGCCGCAGGCTACTGCTGCCAGCATCGCACCGCCCATAGCGGGGCCTTCCTCACTCTCGATGACATCCACCTTCAGGTTCAGTACGTTGGCAATAATCTTCTTCCACAGAGGACTCTTCGCACCGCCGCCGCAAATCTTAGTGCGCTTCAAATCAATGCCCAGAGACCTTGCCACCTCTAAGGAATCTCTCAACGCGAAGGCAACTCCCTCCAGCACCGCCTGGGTCATATCCGCTCTGGTGGTATCCATAGTCATACCGATAAAGGTCGCTCTGGCATTGGGGTTATTATGAGGAGAACGCTCGCCCATCAGATAAGGCAGATAGTACACATGGTTCTCGCCCAATTTTTCAATATTTTTCTGCTCTGCCGCGTAGTCCTTGGTTCCGACAATATCGTCCATCCACCACTTGTTACAGCTAGCCGCGCTGAGCATACAGCCCATCAGATGGAAGCTGCCGTCTGCGTGTGCAAAGGAATGGAGCGCATTAAACTTATCCACACCGAAATTCTTAGAGGAGATAAAGATAGTTCCGCTGGTTCCGAGGGAAATGTTACACATATTGTCGCCTACGGTTCCGGTTCCCACAGCTGCTGCCGCGTTGTCACCTGCACCTGCTGCCACCTTTACGTTCTCCGGAATTCCGAGCTCAGCCGCAATACCCGGCAAAACGGTTCCCACTGCCTCGTAGCTCTCATAACAGGTTGCCAGCTGGTCTACGGTGATACCGCAGATATCGCACATTTCCTTAGACCAGGTACGGTTCTTCACATCAAACAGGAGCATACCGGAAGCATCGGATACATCCGTGCAATGTACGCCTGTCAATTTATATGCAATGTAATCCTTAGGCAACATAATCTTTGCAATCTTTGCGAAATTCTCGGGCTCCTTGTTCTTTACCCAGAGAATTTTAGGCGCGGTAAAACCCGCAAATGCAATATTCGCCGTATACTCAGAAAGCTTCTCCTTACCGATTACGTTGTTCAGATAGTCGGTCTCCTCCGTGGTTCTTCCGTCATTCCAAAGAATTGCCGGACGAATTACGTTATCTGCCTCGTCCAGAATAACCAGTCCGTGCATCTGACCGCCGAAGCTGATACCTGCAACCTGACTCTTATCCGCATCCTGAAGCAGTTCCTTCATTCCCTCCATAGTCTGTGCATACCAGTCCTCCGGCTTCTGCTCAGACCAACCGGGATGCGGGAAATACAAAGGATACTCCTTTGAAACCACGTTTACGATTTTACCCTCGCTGTCCATCAAAAGCAGCTTTACGGCTGATGTCCCCAAATCAATACCTATGTACAGCATCTGTAACCTCCCTGAATCATTTTATATTGCCGAATCCCCGGAAGCGGCACGGGAAAGTCCGTAAAATTGCGCCCTCTCTCACGCCTCGGTTTTTCGGATTGTGTGCACGAGCACGTTATGTAATAATCATACTGTCTTACTGCTGAAAAATCAAGATGATTTTTTGCCTTTTTGGTGCTTTAACATATGTATTATTGCTTTGCTGACAGATTTCACCGCAAAGAAAGAAATTATCAGCACAAGCAGGAACACTCCGATATGCGTCACATAGTCCACCGGCGTCCAGCCCGTTCCTCTGAAATACAGGGTCATCTGGTCCACCAGACTGAATCCGTCCATAAAAGCGGAAAGAATTGTCAACAGGGACAGCACACCCAATGCATTAGAAAGCTTTTCCTCTTGCTCTGCCTCCTTTTTACTCTTCCGCTGTTGCTGAAATTCATCCAAAAACCGCAGTCCCATGGTAAGACTTTCCACATCCTCCCGGATGCGCAGCTGTTTTGTGGCATATTCGTAAAACCCGTTCTGGTGCTGAATATGACTTACCGAAGCATACACGCTCTTCATCAGGAACACATTGATTTCCGCCTCAAAGCTCTCCAGCCTGTCCGCCACCTGTTCCGTAGGCTCCTTATATGTATGATAGTCCGCAGACATTTCCCGCTCAATGCGGTTCGCGAAGTGTAACAGCGTATAAGTCTGGTAAAGCAATGTAATGTAGAGCGTAAAATAATCATTCGCCAGCTTCCGAGGCATGAAATTCGTAAAGAAATACTCACTTTCCGGTCTGTTTTTCACGAAATATCCGCAGCCCTCCCGCGTCACATACCAGTCCGCTCCCGCAAAGGGACGATACATTGATTCCGCAATATCCGTTGCCGGCTCATAGCTGCGGTTATAGCCGCTGGCAAGATAATACGCTGCCTCCGTCATGTCCGCACCGCTTTCCGCATCTGCCAACAGATACGTAAACAAAAGTGCTTTATCCGGCACACGCAGCTCCTTATCCTTACAATATGCTCTGTCCGGGTAAAACTTCGTTTCACAGCCGGGGAAGCTTAAAAGCTTCGCAATCCAACGCCCCAGGGTATCGGAACCGTCTGCCCCGACACCGGAATCAAAGTCCCCGTTTTCCAAGATAATTTCCGCCACATAGTTTGGCTGCAATCTTCCGTCTTCGCCCCAAACCGGATTTTTCACATCATAATAGGGGAACTGTGCCCGATTCAGTTCTTTTACCCGGTTCTGGAATAAAATCAGCTCCTCTGCGGAATCATCCTCCGGCTTTTCCTCCCAGCCAAGTTCGTACCAGAAAAGACCGATTCCCGTGCGGAACAGGTACATTCCCGCTTCCGTCATCCCAAGCCTCCACTCGGGAAGCTGCTCCCCGCGCAAGTAATTCAGAGATAAAATACTTTTCTCTTCTCTTTTACAATATACAAGGCTGACACCGATATTTTCATGTCCCGGTCTGTCCTGCCGGAGAGCATCCTGAAACAAACCGTAAATGTCCTGCTCCCCCTCTTTCGGCGGCTCATAGCACCACGTTTCGCCCTCCGACTTCACCAGCGTTTTACAAAACTCTTCAAAGGACTGTCCTTTCCAGTCCACCGCAAAGGGTACGATATATCTCAATTTCTGCTGTTTTATTTCCGTTATCATTTGTACGCTCCACCGCGGAAAACCCGCTGATTTCTTTGAATTTTTCTGCCTTTTACATGAATTTCACGTATTTTTATTGTACCATTTCAGGATGCACCGCGCAAGCACATGTAGCCCCTGTAAATCACCCCAAACGATGCGGCTACCACGTCTTTTCGAATCCGCGCAAAGAGCCCGGCGTTACACCGCCAGGCTCTCCCTTTCTTTCAGCATTTCATATTGAGACAAGTCAAAATTTCTGCCGTATACAGGCTCCTGCCCCCTGCGGAATATCCAGTTACATCCCACCGGCATATTCAAAATCCTTTTTAAGGGCACATCGCACCGCACAGATACGGCTTTTGCGGTTTTTACATCGTTTCCGCCAAGATAAACGTAGGTATCACAGTTTCCGATGATGGTGTCCCCGTCTCTGCCGTACATGGCTTCCAGCTGGGCTTCCGCCTGAATCATCAGCATTACGGAAATACCTCTGGAACGGATAGAGGATATCATTCTGGGGAAATCCGCGATAGAGCAGTTTGTGGCAAAATCATCCATGATAAACCGTACCGGAACGGGAAGCCTGTTGTCCGCACACCTGTCGTCCGCATAGGTACAGAGCTCGTTCATCGTCTGGGTAAAAAACAGATTCACCAGTCCGTCCATGGAGCGATCCGTATCGCTTACCACCACGAACAATGCCGTTTTGCGTTGCCCCAATGAGGAAATTTTCAAGTCGTCCGTCTCCAGCATACTGCAAAGCTCATCGCTCTCGTACACGCCCATCCGCGCCGTTGCCATGGACAGGGTACACATCAGCGTCCTTGTGGGAGCCGTCCGGAATTTTTTGTACTGTCGCAACGCGAAGCAGTTCGGATGGGTCTGCTTCAGTTCCTGCATCCGCTCATCATATTTTGTTTTATTACTCAAATCATCACTGGATGGCTGACACTCCAGCAAAAGCTGCATCATATGGTACATGTTCTGGTAACGCTTCGGCATAAATTTTATCATATAACTGATAATGGAAGTAAGCAGTGTCTCCGCTGTATATCGCCAGTAGGGATCCTCCTTTGCGCCTTCCTTCATGTCCCCGATAAACATATGCGCCACCTTGATAATATCCTGTTCCGAATGAATGTAGCAAAAGGGATTATAATGTGCCGACCGTCCCGGATGCACAAAATCCAGCCGTTTCACCTCATACCCCCTCTGCCGCATATAGGCCGCGTACTTTCCGTAAAGATTTCCCTTGGGGTCCGATATGATATAGCTGCCCGTAGCCTGCAACAGATTCGGCGTCACAATGCTTCGTGTCTTGCCGCTTCCCGATGCCCCCACCACCAGCACGTTGTTATTCAGCTGGGTTTTGTAGCAGTCCATGTTGTAATATTGTCCCATTCCCAGAATCATATCGTTGTCTCGTATCATGCTCTCTCCTCCCTGTTGTCTTTCCTTAAACCACCCTTGTATTTTTCTTCCTGCTTTTCTTATGCCTGCTTATGCGTTTCCCGTCCCTTTTTCCTGCGCCTGCCTTCTCCTGCCTTCACCAACCTGAGCCCTCCGAAAATCGCCCCTTCTGTCCTCTCATGTTCAAGCGTTTCTCATGATTTCTTGTTTTTTCACTTCTCCTTGACATTGCAGAGCATCACCTGCGCATGCTTTATTCCCTCACAGAAAACCCTCCGGGAAATACCACCACCTTATCACAAAGCCCAAACGCCACACTTTCCTCTGCGTTCATGTAATGGTCGTATGCGGTAGCGGCGTTTACCTCCTCCATTGTCTTTCCCGTATGCTTTGCCAAAAGCCCGTTCACAAGCTCTTTCGTTTCCAGAATAGAGTCCGAGATATTTTTTATAGAGGTTGCAGAACCCCCGACGCCCCGTGAGAGCAGCGGTTCATGTATCATCGTTTTTGAGTGGGGCAGGATGTAACGTCTGCCCTTTTGTCCGCCTGCCAACAACACCGCTGCCATGCTTCCCGCCATTCCCATACAGCAGATATGCACCGGGGACTGCAGAGACTGCAACACATCATAAATCAAAAGACCGCTGTTCACCTCGCCTCCGCCGCTGTTGATATAAAGCATGATGTCCTCATTACTTTCCTTATCCAAATACATCAGCTGCATCACCAGTTCGTTGGCACTTTCCTCGTTAATCTCCCCCGTCAGGAACACTATTCTGCTGCTTAAATGTCTTGTTGCCAGTGAAATCTCCCTTGTTCCCTGACTGCTCTCTACCTCTACACCGGGCACCCACTTCATTTTACATCCCTTCCTTTCTGCATATGGCTTTGTTCTTCCTCTTTCCTCGCTTCATCCGCCTTTTTCTTCCCATTTTCCGTCAAGCGTTTTCTCTGACCTAAATGCTCTTCCTTACCATGTCATCCATGTCATTTCTGTATGAAGTTGTCAAGGTGCGCGGAATATCTTCTTACCATGTATTATAAGGCAGTCATCCGGCTTACGAAATCAACCGCTGGTTGAAAGTAGTTTTTGCAAAAAAGAGAAGACATCTCGTCGTCTCCGATCAAGATGTCCTCTATGGATGTCTGAAATATTTTACTCAATGCCAACAGGTTATCAACGGTGGGAAGGCTTTGACCGCTCTGCCACTTGTAGACCGCCTGGGGCTCCGAAAAGCCCATGTACTCGCTGATTTCCCGGACTGAAAAACCGTTTTGCTCCCGCAGCTCGCGAATGCGTCTTCCCGTTGCCTGCATATCAATTACAGGATATTCAGTTTTAATCATATTGCCCTCCTATGGGTAAATGCCAACATTGCTTCGTCAACAGTTACAATGGTTCTCGGGTCATCCGCCGCTCCCGGTACCCCTACCGGTCGAAAGAACCAAAAGGATGATTGGGTAATAATAAAATATAGCACGTTGCCCCCATAAAGTCAATATGTAAATTCTATTTTTTCTTTTAAATTCTATTTTTTTCTTTAGAAGCTTTTCGCTTTCTCCACATGTTTCCCACTGCAATCCCGCAGACAGAAACAACAATCCCTATCACCATATAACCCAAATTGGGAAAACGAAACATGAAAGTTGCAATGTCCATTCTCACTACATATTCAGTGTACGGCACTGTAAGAAATGTGAGCGCTGCTCCGATTACACAGAACCAGTTTCCCTTCCCCCAATAATCGTTCTTTGCCACGGTGACTGTTGCCGCAAGTAAAAAGCACGGTAACAATATCCATGTAAAGATAATATTAAGCTCTGTTGTCTGTGGTCCCTTTGTGTTCCAGAAAACAAGCATCGTTACACACCAGATGATAAAGTATGTAGAAAGCAAGATGATTTCTCCCAGCCTTCTTTTTGCCTTTACCGTGTTTGTACTCTCTTCCAAAAATTCCTGATAAGTCTGATTCATTGATTTTTCCTCCTTGAGCAGATGGTCTAGACTTACGGAATAGATGTCACTCATTTTTATAACACTGATGATATCCGGATAAGACTTATTATTCTCCCAATTTGAAATGGTTTGTCTACTAACACCAAGTAACTCGGCCGCATGTTCCTGTGTTATTCCCTTTTCATTCCGTGCCTTTTTGAGTTTACTTCCTATTTCCATATTCCGTCCGCCTCCTTTCATTTTGCCTCTATCTGTGGCATGCTCAATATACAAAATCTTCGAATCTTTTTCTATCAATTTCCTTTTGCATTACCGGAAATCTATGTAAAAATCCTTTTACAACGTCCCCGAAAACGCTTTACCCATTGTACCATCCGGGTACTGCGTCCGCAAATTTTACGAGAGCCCGGATTTTATCATATCCAATCTTTTCAGATTTTCTCCGTTATGCTAATATAGGAGTGATATCCATATCCTTTGGAATCTACCAAAAGCATAACATCAGGAGACTACCTATGGCAACCATTAAGGAAATCGCCGCACTGGCAGGCGTGTCCAGAGGAACCGTTGACCGCGTCCTAAATCACCGCGGAAGCGTAAATCCTCAGACTGCAGAGAAAATCGAAAGAATCGCGAAAGAGCTGGATTACAAGCCAAACGTTGCGGGACTTGTCCTTGCCGCTCAAAAGAAAAGACTGAAAATCGGCGTTATCCTGTTTTCTCCCGAAAACCCTTTTTATATCGACGTTTTGCAGGGCGTAAATGATAAAGCGGAAGAGCTGGCCGGCTACAACTGTACCGTCCTGGTTAAACAAATATCCTTTGATGTAGAGGCACAGCTGAATGCTTTGGACGAGCTGATTGCTGAGGAGGTCAACGGCATTGCCCTCGCCCCCTATAACGATGACCGCATCCGCCGCCGCATCAACGACCTGTATCACCGGGGAATTCCCGTAGTGACCCTAAATACCGATATCGAAAACTCCAAACGCATCGCCTACGTAGGCAGTCATTACCACAAAAGCGGTGCTACCGCCGCAGGTCTTTTGCAGCTTATGACCCACGGTCAGGTAAATGTGGGAATCATCACCGGTTCTTCCAACATCCTTTGCCATACCGAACGGATTGCCGGTTTCCGGGAAACCTTAAAGCCCTATGGAGACAATATTCATATAACGGACATCATCGAGGTTCACGACGATGAAATTGAAAGCTACGAAAAGACCACAAAGCTTTTAAAAGAGCATCCTGAAATCAACGCCCTTTACTTTGCCGCAGGCGGTGTATACGGCGGGTGCCGGAGCGTGCGTGCGTTGGGACTGCAGGATAAAATGCGTATCATCGCCTACGACATGGTTCCCACCACAAAGGAGCAGATGCGTAAGGGCACCATCGCTGCCGTTATCTGTCAGCAGCCAAAGGTACAGGGCAGCAAGCCTCTGTCTATTTTGTTCACCTACTTAACAACCGGTGAATTACCCGAAAAAGAATACAATTATGTTGCGGTGGATATCCGCATCCGCGAAAACAGCTGAGGTCTGCGACCAATATTTTCACCGGAACACACTCCAGCCACGATTTCTCCGCCCCGGGTGTGCGCTGTAATATTGGGTCGGGAAATGTGGGATTTCTAATGTGCTTACTTTGGAATTTACGATAGTTCGAGCTTTTTATGAGCTGGGACAAAAATAAGAGCTGTGTTCGCAAGCGAACGGACGGATGAGCAAAAAACGCTCCTCCTTCCGTCGCCTGCGGACACAGCTCAATTTTTGTTCAAGCGCATAAAAACACGAACCTTATTCCAAAGTTGCGCACATAAGAAATCCTCACATTTGCCTCCCGACAACATTACAGCGCACACCCGGGGCGGAGAAATCGTGGCTGGAGTGTGTTCTATTGACAAATGTACGGACAATGAGGAATTTCAAAGACACATCTGGGAGAAAACAGCCTAACAGAATAACCGGAAGCCTCAAACATTCGTATTTTTCTATTGCGACACTATTGTCATTTACAACATATTGTAGTATAATGAAAAAGGTTGCTACGAAATGTTGTTGGTTACGAATGATAAGCAGTGGTCGTCCGTTTTCGGACAGACACCCCTGTCATTTACACAGGAAGCGGGAAATACGAATGAATCTGTCAGATTTGACAAGAAATGCATATTCTCTGCGCGGTCCCCTTGCTAAGAAAGGGTACTGCAGATGGTGGCACTCCTTTTCCGGTGTTCAACCGGAAACCGGTGAGGTTCGCACCTTCTTTATCGAATTCTATGTAGTCAACCCCGGTCTTGGAGCTGATCAGCCTATTCTGGGACAGCATCCTTATTTTCGCAAGCGCGGCATGAAGCCCTCTTACGTCTGTGTGAAGGCAGGTGTTTTCCCCACCGCAGACGGTCAGGACGGACGCCAGCTTCATGCATTCTATCCCATCTCCTCCCTAAAAACCACTCCCCGTCCGCTTGTTATGCAGGTTGAGGACTGTTTTTACAGCGAAGAACGAATTTCCGGTTTTATCGATATCTCGCCGGAGGAGGCCGAGTATCGCTTTTTCATGAGCGACGCCGGTGTTATGGAATGGGATTTAGAGGTACACAAGGCAGTTGCCTGTCATACGGGACTTCTTGCAAGCCCGTTGTTTCAGGCTTTTAACGCATTAGACAGTTATTGGCACGGAGAGGGCATTAAAAGCTTCTTCCGCGGCTACGTTTCCTTAGACGGTGTTCGCTACGAGGTCAGTACCGATACCTGTTTCGGTTATGCCGACAAGCATTGGGGACGCAATTTTAATAAGCCCTGGTTACAGCTTGCTTCGGGACATCTTACCAGCGAGCGAACGGGAAAAGCCCTTCGTCATTCCTGCTTTGCCCTAAACGGCTGTTGTCCCAGATTTCTCTTTCTCCCCCTGCGGCGCAAGCTGATGATTCAGCTCACGTATACCGGTGAGGACTTTGATTTCGGTATGAAGCCTTTTGTGCTGTCCCGCTGCAAATGGGAAACTAAGGAAAATAACCGGCGCTTTATCTGGCATGTAATTGCAAAAAACAAGGACGCCGTTATCAAGATCTCCGGCTCCTGTACCAAGGAGCAAATGCTTTATCTGAAATATGAAAATCCGGACGGTCAGCTGTCCCGCTTCCCCCTCTGGGCAGGCGGAAACGGTGTCGGCACCATTCAACTCTATCGCCGCGTTCCCGGCGGCCGGGAGCTTCTGGATACCCTGCATATGAAAAATGTCCTTTGTGAATACAGAAAAGAATAGCACCGGAATCCGGTGCTATTCTTAATTTTACACGTTATTATTTCGTTTCATCAAGTCTGCAAGAGTCACTCCGTCGATTACCCGGTTCACGGCCTCATAAAGCTCCTGCCATACCGGATACACCTCACACTCGCCACATCTTGCACATTCCGCTGTCCCCTTTTCCAGACAGGCTACAGGGGCAACAGACCCTTCTGTCAGCCGCAAAATCATTCCTACCGTACACTCCTCCGGCGCCTTTGCGATCCGGTATCCTCCCTGGGCTCCACGCACACTGCTTACATATCCGGCCTTGTTTAAGATTGCAATAATCTGCTCTAAATATTTCTCGGAAATGTCCTGTCTCGCCGCAATCTCTTTTACCTTTATATACTCGCCCGTATCGTGACGGGCGAGGTCAAGCATGACCCGCACCGCGTATCTGCCTTTCGTAGAGATTTTCATGCATACCTCCGTTACTTGAAGGGAATCACTCCTCCGTTGTAGCTTGCGTTGATATAATCCTTGATTGCATCGGACTTCAGTACCTCAACAAGTGCTTTAATCTTATCAGAGCTCTCGTTACCTTCCTTTACCGCAATCACATTTACATAGGTCGCTGCCGCATCGGACTCTGCACTTTCGTACAGCAGTGCATTTTCAGCCACGGTATAGCCTGCTTCCATTGCATAATTACCGTTCAGGACGCCAAAGGATACATCAGGCAGGGTTCTGGGAATCTGTGCCGCCTCAAGCTCCACGATGGTGATATTATAAGGATTCTCCACAATATCATTCTTGGTTGCAGTCAGACCCACGCCCTCCTTCAGGGTCAGATAACCGTTATCCTGCAACAGCAACAGTGCACGCGCCTCGTTAGTTGTATCGTTGGGAACTGCAACGGTTGCATCCTGCATCTTCGCAAGATCCGTTTCCTTTCCGGGATAAAGACCGAAGGGCTCATAGTGAATACCGCCTGCATTTACCAGATGGGTTCCCTTCTCCTCGTTGAAGCTCTCAAGATAAGGGATGTGCTGGAAGTAGTTTGCATCAAAATCTCCTGCCTCAACAACCTCATTGGGCTGCACATAATCGTTGAATACCTGAACCTCCAACGTATAGCCCTTCTCCTGCAACAGGGGCTTTGCCTGCTCCAAAATTTCCGCATGGGGCACTGCAGTAGCTGCTACCTTAATGGTCTTCGCATCGGAACCGCTTTCACCGCAACCGGTGAGCAGCCCCATTGTCAGGACCGTCGCTCCTACAAGTGCAAGTAATCTCTTCTTCATAATGTTTCCTCCTCATTTCTTGCGCTTCCGGCAAGCTTGCCGGCGCGCTTATCTATACAAAACGCCCGCGTCTCACAGGCGCCAGTATCTTTATCTTACCCGTCTGTCTAACTTCTTTGACAGCTTTGTACCGGCAAACTGTAATATCTGTACCAAAATTACCAACAACGCCACCGTTACCCACATAATATCTGCCTGATAACGGTAATAACCATACTGGATTGCAATATCGCCTAAGCCTCCGCCGCCCACGGCTCCCGCCATAGCAGAGTAGCCCAGTACCGTACCGAGTACGATGGTCGCTCCTACTACCAGAGAGGTTCTTGCCTCCGCCAGCATAACCTTTACAATGATAGTACCGAGTCCTGCACCCATACTCTGTGCTGCCTCGATAACACCCTTGTCCACCTCCAGAAGAGAGGACTCCACCATTCTCGCAATGAAAGGGGCGGCTGCCAGCACAAGGGGTACAATGGTTGCGGTGGGACCGTACGCCTTTCCCACTACGGCTCTGGTAAAGGGAATCACCAGAATCAGTAAAATCAGGAACGGCACGCTTCGCACGATATTCACCAGAACATCTAATGCCTTATAAATTACTTTATTGGGACGAAGACCGTCCTTTGCGGTAACAACCAGTGCAATTCCCATGGGCAAGCCCAAAAGGTAAGCCGCAAGTGTTGCAACCAGCGTCATATAAAGAGTGACGAAGGTGTTTTCCACCAGCATCATTACAACTACCTTATCCCACATAGGAATCCACCTCCTCTACCGCAAGTCTTCTCTCCCGCAGATAGTGAATCATCTTTGCGGCTGCCGTCTCATCCTCGGGAAGCTGCAAAATCATCTGTCCGTGAGCGATACCGCCGATATCCTTGGTATCCGCCAATAATATGTTGACAGGTGCTTTACATTCCAGCACCATATTTGCAATTACCGGTTCAAAGGACGAATTCTCGGAAAATACAATTCTGATGCAGCGCTTGCTCTGCATCTCAGTGGTTTTCGGGTCCACCATAAACACAAGCTTCTTTGCCGCCGCAGTCTTAGGAGACGTGAAGACCTCCTCCACCGTTCCGTACTCTGCCAGCTCACCCTGATCAATAATCGCCACATGGGAACAGATTTCCTGCACCACAGACATTTCATGTGTGATAATCACAATCGTAATTCCGAAATCCTTATTAATCTGCTGCAACAGCTGCAAAATGGACTTTGTTGTAGTGGGGACAAGGGCACTGGTGGCCTCGTCACAGAGCAGAATCTTAGGGTTATTTGCCAACGCTCTTGCGATTGCCACACGCTGCTTCTGTCCTCCGGAAAGCTGTGCCGGATAGCTCTTTGCCTTGTCTGCCAGCCCAACAATCTCTAACAACTCCATGGCGCGCTTTCTGGCATCCGTCTTCTTCGTGCCTACAATTTCCATGGGAAAGCACACATTATCCAACACACTTCTCTGCATCAGCAGATTGAAATGCTGAAATATCATGGCTATTTCGGTTCTGGTCTTGCGAAGCTCCTTTTCGGACATGACGGATAAATCCTTACCCTCTACAAGCACCGTACCCGTAGTAGGCTTCTCCAGGAAATTCAGGCAGCGTACCAAGGTGGACTTTCCCGCACCACTCATACCGATGATGCCGTAAATATCGCCTTTGTTGATATCCAGTGATATTCCCTTGAGAGCCTCTACCTGATTTTCTTTTCCGATAAACGTCTTCGTTACATTTTGTATCTGTATAATCGGCTCCATATTGTTTCTCCTACTGTAGAAATATGCAATCAAGTGTACCACAAATTGCGTTGTCAGGCAATGTTTTTTGCTGAAACAACGATAGTTTTCGCCCTTTTACAATCCTCTTTATGCTTCCGCAAACATAGGAGTTGAAAGATATCGGTCTCCGGAATCGGGAAGCAGTGCCACGATGGTCTTGCCGCTGTTTTCCGGCCGCTTTGCCAGCAACGTAGCCGCATGTAGCGCCGCACCGGAGGTAATTCCCACCAGAATACCTTCTCTTTGAGCAATTTCTCTGCCCGTTTCGTATGCCTCCTGCGTTGTTACTGTAATAATTTCATCATAAATCTGTGTATTTAATACCGAGGGAACGAAACCTGCACCAATCCCCTGCAAGCCGTGGGGACCGGGCTTCCCGCCGGAAAGAACCGGAGAATCCGCCGGCTCTACCGCCACTACGCGGACATTCGGATTCTTCTGCTTCAGATATGCACCGATTCCCGTTATGGTTCCGCCGGTGCCCACTCCTGCTACAAATATATCTGTCTTACCGTCCGTATCCTCCCAGATTTCCGGTCCGGTCGTTGCAGTATGAGCCGCCGGATTCGCAGGATTATCAAACTGCCCCAGAATTACCGCTCCGGGAATTTCCTTTTGCAATTCCTCCGCCTTTTGGATGGCGCCGCTCATACCCTTAGCCCCTTCCGTCAGGACAAGCTGGGCACCATATGCCTGCAAAAGAGTTCTTCTTTCCACACTCATAGTTTCCGGCAAGGTTAAAATTGTCCGGTATCCTCTCGCCGCAGCCACACTTGCCAAGCCGATACCTGTATTTCCCGAGGTAGGCTCGATAATAGTCGCACCGGGCTTTAATATCCCCTTTTTCTCTGCAGCCTCTATCATATAAAGTGCCACCCTATCCTTTACACTTCCGGCAGGATTCAGGTATTCCAGCTTCACCAACAGCGTGGCATCCGTTATATCGTGCTCTTTTGCATAATTACTAACCTTCATCAATGGTGTATGTCCAATCAGTTCTGTTGCACTTTCATAAATTTTTCCCATATGCTTTCCCTTCTTCCTTGTAGTCTCGCTTCTCTTTTCCTAGTAAACCAATGGGAATACTATGGATTGTATGTTACTCCCTACAGTCTTATTTGTCAAGGAGAAAAACTAATTTTTTCCAATTCCTCTTTTGACGACATTTCTCTTCGTTGACAAGGTGTCTTTTTTTAACGTATACTGACCTTGTGCACTGCGGTGCTTTCGGAAAGGATTTACAACATGTCAGAAAAAAAACAATATATCGTTCCTTATATTTATGAATCAATCGATTCCTCCGCCCGCGGAATCTCTCCGCTGACGGTTTCCGTTCCCGGCTCTAAAAGCATCACAAACCGGGCACTTTTACTTGCCACACTGGCAAAGGGTGTTTCTAACCTGCGCGGTGTACTGTTTTCCGATGATTCCAGACATTTCTTAAAATGTATCCAAGACTTAGGTTTTGAAACCACGGTGGATGAGAGCACAAAGACCGTTTCCGTTACGGGACAGGGCGGCAGCATCCCTAGGCAGGAGGCGTCTCTTTATGTGGGTAGCGCCGGAACAGCCGCTCGCTTTTTGACCGCTTATTTAGGTCTGTCTTCCGGCATTTGGCATATGGATGCTTCCGCACAGATGCGAAAACGGCCCATGGCCCCCTTATTGGATTCCCTGACAGCCCTCGGTTGCGAAGTATGCTACCCTGCGGACGGCACTCCCGGGCATTTCCCCTTTACCTTACGGGGCAAGGGCTTCCTTGGTGACACCATCTCCGTAAACATCGAAAGTAGCAGCCAGTTTCTCAGCGCACTTTTGATTGCATCAGTCCTGTCTGACAAAGATTTTACCACCTGCATTGAGGGCACTCACGGCATGGCTTACATCGAAATGACGCTAAAAATGATGGAACAATTCGGAGTCACCCATACCCTCATCAAAAACGGTTATCGCGTGACTGCCGGACAGTCCTATCAGGCATTAGATTATCCGATTGAACCCGATGTATCCGCTGCCTGTTACTTCTACGCCATGTGTCCGCTTCTGAACATCCCGGTTCTGGTAGAAGGCGTGCATTTCCAATCCTTACAGGGTGATGTGGCGTTTTTACGGATTTTGGAACAGATGGGATGTGAAATGTTTGAAACCGAATCCGGTATTCTCGCAAAGCCTCCTGTAAGCGGTTCCTTCCGAGGCATTACCGCGGATATGTCCGCCTGCTCCGACCAGGCCATTACCCTTGCCGCCATCGCACCTTTTGCGGATTCTCCTACCACCATCACCGGCATCGGACACATCCGCTTTCAAGAGTGCGACCGGCTGAGTGCCATCTTTACGGAGCTTACCAAAATGGGCATCCGATGCGAGAATACGGAAAGCAGCATTACAATATATCCGGGGGTACCCAACCCCTCCCTTGTAGAAACCTACGAGGATCATCGTATGGCCATGGGCTTCTCTCTGATTGGACTGCGCAGTCCGGGAATTATCATTGATAACCCCGATTGTTGCCGCAAGACCTTCGAGGAATATTTTGATGTACTGTCCCGGGTAACGGTCGAACTGACCGGTATAAGCAGCATCAAAGAATAACGCCATTTACCGTTTTTCATCTATACAATTTACAGGAAATATAGTATAATAATTCTGCCAAACAGAACGAAAGCTGGCTTCCGCCATCTTATAACCGTTTCTAAAATAACGAGAAGTAAGTTGCTTCCGCTTATGCGGAAATAAAATGATAGCGAGGTAGACTATGAGCAAGAAAAAAGTTGTTGTTTCCCTTGGACATGACGCCCTGGGCTATACCACCGAGGCACAGTGGGATGCGGTAAAGGTCACCGCAAAGGCACTGGCCGATTTAGTTGAAGCAGATTATCAGTTGACCATTACTCACAGTAACGGTCCTCAGGTCAGCATGATTCATAAGGCAATGACCGAGCTTCGCCGCGTTTACACCGACTACACTCCGGCTCCCATGTGTGTATGCTCCGCCATGAGTCAGGGCTATGTCGGTTACGATATCCAGAACGCACTGCGTTCCGAATTGATTTCCCGAGGCATTTCCAAATCCGTCAGCACCATTCTGACTCAGGTAACAGTCGACCCCTACGACGAGGCATTTTACGAGCCCACTAAGGTCATCGGACGTTATATGTCAAAAGAAGATGCCGAGCTTGAAGTAAAGAAGGGAAATTATGTTCAGGAGGATGCGGGAAAAGGATTCCGTCGTGTTGTTGCCGCTCCCAAGCCCATCGATATTGTTGAGATCGAAGCCATCCGCACTCTGGCTGATGCCGACCAGGTTGTTATCGCCTGTGGTGGCGGCGGTATTCCCGTTATCGAACAGCCCGGAGGACTCAAGGGTGCTTCTGCGGTCATCGAAAAGGATGCTATCGCCGGAAAACTGGCTGCGGATCTCGCTTGTGACGAGCTGATTATCCTGACGGATGTAGACTGCGTGTATAAGAATTTTGGCAAGGAGTCCGAGATGCCCCTGACTTCTCTGACCTTAGCTGAAGCAAAGGCTTTTGCCACCGAAGAGCAGTTTGAAGCAGGTACTATGCTTCCCAAAATCGAAGCTGCTATCGCTTATCTGGAACAGGTTCCCACCGGAAAGGTTATCATCACCTCTATGGCAAAGGTTACCGATGCCATTGCCGGAAAAGCAGGCACCTCCATCACCGTATAAGCCGATTTTCCACTTTTCTATTGATTGTAATGAAAACGGGAAGCGCTGATACTACATCAGCTCTTCCCGTTTCCTTTTTCGGATTCTTTTATATCTAGTCCCGATTCTGCCCTGCTCTCGCATACAGAACACCTTGGATGCCTGCAAAAAGCACACCTGCAACAGGCCAAATCAGCGCACATTTATCCCACTGGTCAGTAATAAAGCCTGCTGCAAGAAAGATTGCCGTTGTCAGACACCAATACGCGCCTGCAAACGGAGCAGTTTTCTTTTCTGCGGTCTTCTTTTCTACCGTATAATCTTCCTCCTGCAGCAACTTATTAAAGCTACCCTGAATCAAACCTACCCGCACAATCTGAAATACACCAATCGCTATCATAAGAAGTAACAACGCAATGCTGCTTGTGACAGCCGCCTCATTCTCTCCGAAAACCACAATTGCACACATCAAAGGTACGACACAAAGAATACAGCAGATGATACCGGAAATCAGTCCAAAACGAAAGGTATCCGCATACTGTTCTTTCTTCTTTGCCACAATTCCCTGTACGCCGTACTGCAAGTCAAGCGTCTCCTTCTCCAGATAATCATACTTCTGGAGAGGCAGTGCATTCAAAAGCAGGATTGCCACACCCACGGCAATAAAGGTCAGTAGAATAATTACACCCAGTCCTCCTGCGGCATCTTCTCCCATTTTCAGCAATCCGCTTTCCTGCAATCCCCCTAACAAAATCAACGGAGCCGGACAAAGTATAAACATGGCAATGGAAATTGCAATGGGTACAGCGTTCTTTTTCGTTAAGTGCATAAAACTGTTTGCCTCATCCAGAGAAACACTCCTTGCCGCAGCGCCTTCATACGCCCCATCTGTTTCAGAAGGAAGCTCATCCTCCAGTTCATCCTTTAATAAGTAATCCGTACTGACATCAAATAAACTGCTCATGGAAATAATCTTATCGATATCCGGAATGGATGCTCCGCTCTCCCACTTAGATACGGACTGCCTGGAGATGTTCAACTTCTCTGCCAGCTCCTCCTGTGACCATCCGTTTTTCTTCCTCAAATTCATAATCTTTTCTGCTAAAATCATTTTTTACACCAGCCGCTTTTTATCGGCTTTTCCTTTCCGCCCGGATTTGTGTTTTGTTTTTTTCCCTGGCTCTTTTCACGACCAACCATAACAAAAATGCCGGTTGTCAACTACCAAGCGCGCTTGGAAATTCGGCAACCGGCAGTTGCAAATGCCGTATTTATCTGCACTTTTGACGTACATTAGCCCAAAATCAATCGTAATCCACACTCATAAGACACAACCCTTGCGCCGGAGCAGTAGGTCCTGCTTTTTTTCGTTCCGAGGCATTTAAAACCTCTGAAACCTCCTCCGGGGTCATACGCCCACATCCCACCTCCAGTAGCGTTCCCACCAGAATACGCACCATATTCTGTAAAAATCCGTTGCCGTGGAAGGTAAAGCGAAGATATCCTCCGTCTCTCTCAATCGTAATCCGATCCACACACCTTACTGTGGATTTTTTCTTTCCGGGATTCACGCAAAAATTCCGGAAATCATGTTCACCGGTAAGTATATCTGCCGCCTGCCGCATCCGTTCTAAATCGGGGCTCTCCTCCAACCGGGTATAATACTTTCTGTCAAAAACAGGCTTTACAGCCCCATCAACGCAGGTATAACAATAGGTTTTACCGATTGCATTGTACCGTGCATGAAACCGCGGCGAAGCTTCTCTGACCTCTGTCACCGCAATATCGTCCGGCAGATACCGATTTAGGTATTCCCTCACCTGTTCTGCCGTAAATTCTGTTTCAAGGTGTGCATTAGCCACCATCCCTTTCGCATGGACACCTCCGTCCGTGCGTCCTGCGCCGATGACCTCAACCTCTTTCCCGCACATCAAGCTTAGCACACTCTCAAGCTTCCCCTGCACGGTCGTCTGGTCCGGCTGACGTTGCCAGCCATAATACCTTGTCCCATCGTATTGTATTATCATTTTATAGTTTATCATTGCGCCTTCTCCACGTTTGCCTGCGCAGGCTGCGGTCCCGTTATCTCCGCTTCCATGGCTTTCTTTTTCCAAATACCGGAAGCATATCGGATGATGCAGACAGCTGCTGCGGTAGTCCAGGTTGCCACCGTCGTCCACCAGATACCCCAGTATCCGATAAACGGAATGCCCGTCAATACGGTAGAATAAACCACTCGGCAAACCACCTCTGCAAAACCGTTAATCAGGGCAAATGCCGCATCACCGCAACCGTTCAAAACAGCCCGGGTAATATGAATTGTTCCTACCACCGCATAAAATACACTGGTAATACGGAGTGCTACAACCCCGATGGCAATCACATCCGCTTCCTTGACAAACGCACCGATAATGCTCTCACCGAACAGGAACGCAATGGGAATCATCGCCACGCCAAAGATAACTCCCACCAGCATAGTCTGGCGATATCCCTTTTTCACACGTTCGGGCTTCTTCGCACCGATATTCTGACCCGCGTAAGTGGTAAGTGCCGTAGCAAGCGAGCTAAACGGCTGGTGCACAACGGATTCCAATCTTGTAATAATGTTAGATGCCGCCATAACCGTCTCGCCGAAGCTGTTAATAACCCCCTGCAGTACCATACAGGATACGGAAATCATAGAACTCTGCACGGCAATAGGGAAGCCCAGTTGGAAGGAACGGCCGATTATCATCCGGTTGGGCCGCAGTTCATCTCTGTTCAGCCGGAAGTAAGGCACCTTCACATATGCATATATCAAGCTTACAACTGCGGAAACAAGCTGGGAAATAATCGTAGCCAATGCCACACCCATAACGCCCCAGCTGAATTCCACCACGAAAAGCAAATCCAAAACTACATTTATAATACTCGCCAATATAAGAAAATACAGCGGCGTTTTAGAATCGCCCAGAGCACGCAGAATCGCCGCAATTCCGTTGTAGAAAATAATTGCAAGCATACCCGCACAGGTAATCTGCATATACATCACGGAATCGGCAAAAATGCTGTCCGGCGTAGCCAGAAGTCTCATAATTGCAGGACTTAAAACAATACCCAGCACACTGGCCACAATAGACACCGATAAAAGCACATAAAGCGCATTGCCGATTACCACCCGAATGCCCTTTTCATCATGTGCTCCGAAATATTGGGCAACCAGAATACCGATACCTGTAGCAAGACCTCCCGCCAAAGAGAAGAACATACCGTTGATGGAGCCGCAATTTCCTACCGCTGCCAGCGCGTTTCCGCCCACAAAATTTCCTACTACCAGCGAGTCAACCATATTGTACAACTGCTGAAACAGGTTACCCACCAAAAGCGGCAGGGCAAAACGCAATATATGTCGCATGGGATTTCCCACTGTCATATCTGTGGTATTTATCGCTTTTCTCATGTTTTCCTTCCTTCAATGTTCTTTCTCATTTCATCCCCTTCACCGCCGCATAGCTGAAAGTTTATTCAAACTCTACCAGCTTCTTCAAATTATCCGGTATTGCAATATGCTGAGGACAATTCTTCTCACACAAATGACAGTTCAGACAGTCCGATGCCTTTCCGTGGTCATAAACCGCTCTTCTGTAATACATGCCGGAAAAATTACCGTTTACGGCATAGTTATTATAAAGACCGAACAACGCCGGAATTGCAATATTCTTAGGACAAACCTCCATACAATAACCGCAGGAGGTACAGGGAATCGCTACGTTCTTCTCAATAATGGCAACCACCTGCTTTAAAAGCTCCTGCTCCTGCTCGGTCAGCGGGGCAGGATTCTCCATAAGTGCCAGATTCTGCTGCATCTGCTCCAGATTACTCATGCCGCTTAATACCATCATTACATTGTCCAGAGACGCCACAAAACGCAACGCATATGTAACCGGAGATACACCGGGAGCATATTTCTCCAATAACTGTGCTGCTTCCGCCGGAAGATTTGCAAGAGTTCCTCCCTTAACAGGCTCCATAACCACTACAGGTTTCCCGTGCTTTGTCGCAACCTCGTAACACTTACGGGACTGAATTACAGGGTTCTCCCAATCCAGATAATTAATCTGCAACTGAACAAAATCCACCTCGGGCTGCTCCGTTAAAATTCTGTCCAGAGTTTCTGCATCATCGTGAAAAGAGAAACCAAACTTCTTAATCTTACCCTCTTCCATCATTTTACGGGCAAACTCAAAACCGCCGAATTTCTTTGTCTGTTCGTAGCGGTCCTTCCCCATGTTATGCATCAGATAATAGTCAAAATAGCCCGCGCTGGTGCGCTCCAACTGATTTTGGAAATATATTTCAAAATCCTCCGGCTTCTTCACAATAATGGTAGGCATCTTGTCCGCAAGCACAAAACTGTTGCGGTCATATCTGTCCACCAGTGCCGCTTTCAACGAAGGCTCCGACTTTTCATCATGATAAAGATACGCCGTATCAAAATAAGTAAAACCTGCCTCCATAAAGGCATCCACCATTCGCTTCATCTCCTCCAGATCTACGGAAGTTGCCTCCTGGGGATTACTAAGGGGCAGTCTCATACAACCAAATCCAAGCTTTTTCATCTTCATAACCATATCCTTTCCATAACCTGCAAACTTTTGGTCGCAGGCATAAATTCACGTGAGGAAAATTTTTTACACTATTTCTTCCTGTCTTTTCATGCATCAACATCTGAATTATAACAGAGGTACAGCCTATGCAACTATAATAATTTAGCCATTAAATCTCAAAAACCACAAAATATTGCCCTTACGATCGGCTTCGGTTCCCGCTTTTTACGACTTCAATATCATACAAATCATCCAGCGGAATTTTCGTATTTACAATGCGTAAAATGCGACTGCTTACATCCAGTCCCGAAACCATACCCGTTACCTGTAGATATTCATCCTTACAAAAATAAACCGCAGTTACCATATCCCCTGGTTTCACTTCACGCAGCTTACGGTCCAGTTCCTCCGCATAATCCTCCGTCATCTGTATCTTAGGCACAACAATCTTCTCTTTTTTCCGCAGTGCCTCCGGATACCCTTTCAACGCCGCAAAGGGCATAAACTGCTTTGCCCTTTCTTCCCGGGGCATTTTCGGTCTAAACTCCACTCTTATGCCCTCCTATCTGGCGATTCCGCTCCATGGTCGTAGCTCCCTGTTCCAGGTTCATACCCTTTAGGATGGCATTCTTTCCGTATTTATCCTTAATGTCCAGCATTGCCTTTTGAAGCTTGTGCTCCTTTTCCATTTCCTCCGGAGACGTAAACAAATCATATTGCTGATAAGCCTCGTCCACCACCCTGTTAAAGGTCAGGTTCAGCCTGTGCACAGGGTAAGAGGGATTTACAATTTTGTCGTAAAGCGCCTCTGCATATGCCATGATTTTCCGGGCAGAACTGGTTGTTACGGACATCGCTGCCGTACCGTGGGCAGACTTCACCCCCAGACGGTTGCTGTAGCCTATATGCAGTGTCAGGGAATCTGTCACCAGCCCCTTATCCACCAGTTCAAGACACAACAAGTCCACCATTTCCTTTATCAAAAGCTTCCCGGTTTCAAAATCCGCATCACAGCCCAACACCTGACCGCTGCCAATGGAATTTGTCCGCGCCTTGTAGGCTTTTATATCGCTCATGAGGGTCGTTTCCCGCCCCCACGCATGGTCAATCATCAGCTCCGCATCCACACCGAATGCCCGGTACAGCATATCTTCATTGGCATGTGCCAGTTCTTCCATAGTATCAATTCCGAGGTCATGAAGCCTCACCGCCAGCCCGCCGCCGATACGCCAGAAATCCTTTAAGGGCTTGTGATCCCACAGAGTCTGACAGTAGCTTTCCTCCGTCAGCTCCCCGATATGGTCCGTCGCATGTTTTGCCGTAATATCCAATGCCACCTTTGCCAGATACAGGTTGGTTCCGATTCCGCAGGCCGCCGTAATCCCCGTTGTATCGAAAACGTCCCGCATGATTTTCTCTCCCAGCTCCCTTGCGGACATCCGATACATAAAAAGATAATCCGTAACATCCATGAAAACCTCATCAATACTGTATACGAAAATATCCTCCTTTGCCACATACTTCAGATATATGGCATAAATCTCTGCGGAACGGTCAATATAAAGCTGCATCCTTGGCGGTGCCATAATATATTTCACATTTGGAGGAATCTCAAAAACACGACATCTGCCGGGTACACCAAGTGCCTTCATGGCAGGCGACACCGCAAGACAAATGGTTTTCTGCGAACGTTCCGGGTCCGCCACAACCAGATTTGTCTTCATCGGATCCAAGCCGCGCTCCACACATTCCACAGAGGCGTAAAAGGATTTCAAATCAATGCAGATGTATGTTCTTCCCTTAATCGTCTTCTTCCTCCCCGTTACCGGAATTTTTCAGGCACAATACGGTCCGGCCCGCCATATGATTCTTTACATCCTGCACCTCAATCGTCATCAGATCGTTTTCGCAGGTGAACATCTCCCCATCCTGCGGAATCCGTCCGATAATACTGCAGATATAGCCGCTAAAGGTATCATAATCGTCCTCAACCAAATCAATTCCCAACTTTGTTTCCACATCCCGCATGAGGGCAGAGCCATACACACACCAGACCCCCTCCTCCAGACAGGTAATTTCATCCTCTGTCTCCGGGTCATCCTCCTCATTCAAATCTCCCACAAGAGATTCCACAAGGTCATGAAGGGTGATAATACCCGTCATACTGCCGTATTCATCAATAATCACGGCAAAATATGTACGCTTTTCACGCATCTCGCTAAACAGCTTATTGGCACGTTTCGTCTCGGGAATGAAGAAGGGCGTATCCGCCGCCTGCTCCAGAAGGCTTTCCTTATCCCTCTTTTCCAACCGGAAGTAGTCCCTTGTATCCAACACCGCAATAATCTCGTCCTGGGTCTCTCCGCAGATAGGATAAATGGTGTGACGGTTTTCGCAAATGATCCGGTTCCATTCCTCCTCATCATCCTCCATACGCAGCATCACAACATCCCTGCGGCGGGTACAGATTTCATCCACGGAAATATCGTTAAACTCGAAGACATTCTGGATGATTTCCTTTTCCTCCTCCAAAATGTTACCCTGCTCATTTCCCTCAGAGAGAAGCATTTTAATCTCTTCCCGGGTTACCTGATCCGCCTCCTCGTTCGGGTTGATACCGAGAAGTCTCAGGAAAAGATTTGTGGAAGCTGTCAGCAGCCAAACGATGGGAGCAAATATCTTTGATACGGCATATAAAAGGCGTGCCATGCCAAGCGCCATGGATTCCGATTTCTTCATGGCAAGACGCTTCGGCACCAATTCACCGAATACCAACGTAAAATAGGAAAGGACAAGCGTAATTACAACAATCGCCACAGATTTCAACACAGCGGGGGAAATAGCCACTCCCATATCCACCAGTGCCGCCACCAGCGGCTCCGCGAAGGTTTCTGCTGCGAATGCACTCTGTAAGAGTCCTGCAAGGGTGATTGCAACCTGAATGGTGGCAAGGAAACGTGCCGGCTGGTCCGTAAGCTTAATCAGCTTTTTCGCGCGGGCATCCCCCTCTGCCGACAGCATTTTCAGCTTGGTCTCGCTCATGGATAACACCGCAAGCTCCGCGCTGGCAAACACCGCATTCAAAAATATCAAAACAACAAGTAACACAACTGCCTGTAACAAAACAAATCCTCCTATAATTTACAATTCTTCTGCTTCAAACGTCTTTGTACAAACTCCGACAGGGACACATAAATGATAGAGCAAACCGGCACGGAAAAAAGCATGCCCAGCACTCCGAAGGCACTTCCTCCGACAGATACCGCAAACAGCACCCACATTCCGGGCAGTCCCACAGACTTCCCCACCACATGCGGATAAATAATATTACCCTCCAGCTGTTGCAGAATAATAATGAATACCACAAACCAGATTGCCTTGATGGGAGACACCGCCAAAATCAACAGGGCACCCACCGCGGTACCGATAAACGCACCGAATACCGGAATCAGCGCAGTAACTCCTACCAGCACCGAAACCGCAGGGGCGTAGGGAATACTGAAAACAGACATGCCGATAAAGCACAACAGCCCAATAATCACCGCCTCCGTCAACTGCCCTGTTACAAAGCTGATAAACGTGGTATTCACCCGCCCGATAAACCCAAAAAACGAAACTGCTTTCTTTTCCGGTAAAAGCGCCACAAACAGCTTCTTTGCCTGCAATAAAAGCCTTTCCTTTCCGGCCAGAAGATATATGGAAAATACAAAAGCCACCACAAAATCAAACACACCCGAAGCAATAGACGCCGTCATGCCGATTGTTTTATCAAATATAATTTCCCAACCGCTTGCCAGCCATCCGGCTGCCGTGCCCAAAACCTCATTCTGGGAAAGCGCCAGGGGCGGAAGCATGATAGAATATTTTTCTAATTCTACGCGCAAATCATTCCATGACCGTTCCACATTTTTCAGATAGCCCGGCATCATATTCACAATATCTGCAACCGTACGCGTAATCTGGGGGAGAATAATAAAGCAAACCGCAAATATAATCCCCATTAAAATCAGAATGCTCAGAATCAGACATAAAGGTCGCTTAATGCGCTCTGCCGTTGCAATGCGCTTGGGCTTTTTAAACATCCTCATCCAGCGTCTTTCCAGGGGACCCATAATCAGGTTCAGCAGAAACGCAAGACACAGCCCCACAATAAAGGGCCTGAGAATTGAAATCACCTTACCAATCAGTGACAGAACCACTTCAAAATTCAGAATGCCATATATCATGACAATGCTGACAAACACAATAAAGAGAATTCTTTTCATTGTTTGCCTGTTTAAGTCCATAATAAAAAATCCGTTTTCCTTTCTTCTTTTATACTTTCTGGAAGTATTCTATTCCGCAATTATTGCAGGAAGACGCATAACCACCTGAAACCTCCGACACAAATAAATGCTTTCCGCAGGTTGCACATTTACGGATGCGGATTCCTGAGCCGCCGGGAGCAAGATGTAAGCCTGTATTAACGGCTGCATCACGCTGCACCGCCGTCCTTTTTTTCGCAGTTTCCTCCGCCATATCCGGCAGGGGCTGCACTTCCATCTCATAATCCGCATCATCAAACCCAAACAGACTCAGCTGACCGTCTTCCTCATAATTATCATATAACCGGATATCCATGCGGTCCCTCCTCTTTTGTTATCATGCAAAAGCAATCCCTCATGCGGCTGCCGGGCGATGTCGCTCGCCCGCACCGCTTGCGCCCATTATATCGCAGTTTTGCCGCAGTTACAAGTAAGAAAACCTGACAGCAATTACTGATTTTCGTATCTGTGAGCCGCTCTGTTAAAGTATTGTCCCTCGTACAACCCCAGCGCAGTATTCCTTATCCGAAGCCGTACCCGGTTTCTTTCCTGCTTCATGTACCGTGCAGGGATACGGAACACATAGGGGCTCCAACCACAAGGCTCCGTCTCATAATCCTCCACGGAAAGCCGTACAGAGTCCGTCAGCCAATCTCCCGCAAGCTTCACCGTTACAAAATCCTCCTTGCCGCTGACCGCTCTCTCCCGCAAGTCCGTTCCTGCCGTACGCACCGCTTCTCCTTCAAATATCACCTCTCCGTAATAGAAGGGCAGTCCCAGCTTTCCGTAATCCTCCGGTGTACCCTTTGTTTTTACATCCGTCATACACCACATATCATTCCCGTTAACCTGCATTTTTTCCACCCCGAAATCGCCGAAAAGATACAGGGGATTTCTCATACCGCCGTAGGATACCCGGGTTTCCACACTGACCCTGATTTCGTTTTCTCCCTCGCGCAAATAATCTTCCACCCGTACCGCAAGGTTCGTAGGCTGATAAATATGCTGCTGCACAAAATCCTTTTCCGTAACTATATGCCCGTTTACGAAAATCTGCCATTCTCCTACAAAGGTTCCCGGCTCCATTACAAGATATACCTGCTTCCCGGATTTACACTCTTCCTGCAAAGCCTCATTACACCGGCATTCCCGCAAGAAACGAAGCCTGTATTCTGCCGTTCCTCCCGTAAACGCCAGCTCCTTCGGACATCCGAAATATTTCTTCTGCACTACGGGATAGGAAAATCCGCCCGTCTCCAGCTGGTCAATCAGAGGTGCCGCTTCCACAACCGCAGTCTGTCCGTCCGCAAGACGCATCTCCCAGAAGCCCAAACGGATGCTGTTTGGATTGCTGAGGGTAAAAGGCATTTCCCGCTTCATATCTATCTCATAGTATTCCGCTTCCGGGCTCTCCGCCATTCTCCGGCAAAGTGCTTCCCAGCCCGTCTTTTCTGCTACAGCATCTGCTGTCTCTCCGGTCACACGCTCCTCCAAAACCGCCGACTCGTAAGGTGCCAACACCAGCTTCTCCGTTCTTCCGCCGGGATAGCGCACCTCCAATTCTCTTGCATTTGCAGTCGTATTCACCACAAAAAATCTGCTCTGACCGTCCTCACCCTTTGCACACACGGAAGGAAGCCCCTCCCGTCCGAGGCCGTCACAAACCGTAATCAACCAATCGTTTTCAGCCTGCTTTGCCAAAAACCGTATCGCAGACTCTGTATCTTTCGCCAGATGACAGTTGCCTGACGTTACGGATTCCATGGTTTCTCCGTTTATGTATGCTGTCCAACGCTCTGCCGCATTTACACCAAAAACGTTCTGCACTTCCTTTACCCTGCTGCCCTCTTCAATTTCTTCAAAAGGAATTGTATACAGTCCGCAGATTTTACCTCCCGTTCTTGCAAACTCCAACAGCTTTTCAAGTGCACCCTTTTCCAGATTTCTCATAGGCGGCAAAACCAGTGCCTCATACGCCTCTTCACCAATTACAAACACAGGCGCACCGTCACAGTTATCTACCCTGCCCTTTGCAAGCAACTCCGGGTCAATCATATAGTAATCCAATCCATGACACATGAGCTGTGTCTGCAATGCGCCGAAGTCCTCCTCCAGCCGCTGCTTCACCGGACGGTCAGAGGTCCATGCCGATGTTACCGGGTCAACCACAAGCAGCTTCACACGGCGTTTTGACGACTGCAAAAAGTTCCCCAGCTGCTTTGCATATTCCGTCAGTGCACCCGCATCCTCCCACCAGGGCATCTGATAAAATGCAGAAGGCGGCGCATCATGCTTCTTCAAGGCATCTGCCGTGTAGAAAAATCCGTGTACCACAAAGAAATCGATTCCCACAACTGCCAGCCAGTCCAGAATCCATTTCATATCCTGCATTGTCATACCCCAGCCGATACTGTGTCCCACCTCGCACAGTGCCGCAGGTTTATTGTAAAAATGCGCCGCCGATGCCACCATCTTACCGTTGGCGCGGTATTTTCCGGGAAGCATCTTCGCAACGCTGCCCACCTTCTGATGACCGCCGTCAATTCCCGGCACATGAAAATACTGCAGCTGTTTGCTTCGCAAAATAGGCTTTTCCCCAATGTACAAAAGCCCGTTTTCCTCGCACCACTCACACACCTGCTTATCGTAAGCCTCAATAAAGCAATCCGTAGAGGTATTGCGGTAGGCATACCGCACCTTTGCAGAACGCTCCCCAAAATCCTCCCATAGTGCCGGAAGATTCGATATCAAATCAACACCATGACGCTTCATCACTTCCCCCGGAAGTACGGAAGACCAAGGCTGCGTATCGGGAAAGGCTGTAATTTCATCCGTAAAAATCCCTTTTACCGTCTTTCCGAACTCCTCTCCGATTTCCCGCTTGTACCGCTCATGGGTCAGTTCAATAAAATAGCGGATTGCCTCCGGATTCATGGTATCAATAAAATTCTCAAAATATTTAAAATGCTTTGTTACCGTCTCTGTGATGAACCAGATTTTCCATGTTCCCTCAGGAGCTTCCCAGTCCAAAAACTTCACCGGATCTCCGGTAAAATATCTCTTTTTATTATATTCCGTCAAGCCGCTGTACTGGAACACCTCCTGGGCATACCCGGTTCCCACACAGTCCTGCAAATCCACATAATCATCCAGGTCATACACCTCATCCCGCATCCGATAGGCCCGCGCCAGCAGTACCTTTCCCCAGGGAGCATACAGCTTTATTTCCTGCCCGCCCTGTACCGTAACTGCTTGCTTTTCCAGCCGCTTACTCAGGAATTCGGGATGCTCTAAAATCACCTCACCACCGCAGATACCGCTGGGATAAGGATACTCGTCATACAGCCAGACCTCCATATCATTTTCCTTTGCGGCCTGCACCGCAACTCGGACACGGTCGAAAAATGCCTTCGACATATAAGGCACCTCCATACCCTGTCTCGGATGAATCATAAATCCGGGAATCCCTTTCTCTTTCATTTCCCGTATTTGTCTTCTTATCTCCTCTGGGCGCATATCCCCGTTCCAGAACCAAAAGGGCTGCAGCCCCAGTTTTAAATTATGCTTCATCCTGTTCCCTCCCTATCAAAACGCAACACAAAAATTACGCTGTATTTCCTTACCGGCTTACAAAGCCGCCTTACCGCTTCGGGTCCGTCGCACACCTGCTGCTCTATACAAAAGGATTATAATAGCGGTTGCCGTCATAAAAAGTAATCAGCAGACTGCCGACCAATATAACCACTGCAAGCCCCAACGTTACCCAATCATTTTTCTGCATTTTCCGCTGTACATACCAGGTTCTTTTATTCTTTCTGCCAAAACCGCGAAGCTCCATGGCATTGCTTACGGTTTCAATTCGGCTTAGCCCGGAAAGCACAAGCGGCAAAAGAATTGCCACGGAATTTTTCAGTCTCGTAAAAAATTTATCCTTCCCGGACAAATCAATTCCGCGCGCCTGTTGGGCCTGACTGATATTCCGATATTCCCGCTGGATATCCGGGATATAGCGAAGTGCAAGGCTCACGGAATACCCGACCCTGTAGCTGAGTCCGATGGACGCAAGGCTTGCCGCAAATTCACTGGGGTCTGTGCAGGCAATAAACAAAAGTGCCACCGGAACCACACAAACTACCTTCAATGTCATGTTCAGGTGATAAAACAGCTGTTGTGCCGTTATGGTGTAGTCGCCCGCAATGGTAAAAAGTAACGTACGGCTCTCATATATTTCCGTCCCGTACTCCGGTGAAAACAGATACACAAACAGATTATTCAAAACGAGAAAGCCTGCTGCCAGTCCAAGCACAACGCTTACATCCCTGTACTTTACCTTACTCATCCGAAAGATTATAAAGCTGCCGATTAACAGGCACAGAATCACCCTCGTGTCGTAGGTAACCATAGCAGCAACGCTCCACGCAAGAAAGAAAACAAGCTTTGTGGTTCCCGTCAGTCCATGCACAATACTTTTCCTGTCAATATAGCTCAAAACTGCTACTTTTGCCATTTGCGCACCTCCTTTTCGTAACCGATAAAGCACTCCGTGAACGCCAAGGGCTCCTTAATCCCGCACTTCATGCTTAGCGTATATAAGCTCGTCTCCTTCAAGCTTGCCTGTTCCACCAGCTTAGGATGATTCAATACATGGGCCGAGGTAGTATCCGCCAACAGCTTCCCTTCACTGAACACAATCGCTCTGGTGGTATACTCCAGCATCAGATGCATATCATGGGTAATCATCAGAATGGTGTAACCCCGTCCGTTCAGTTCCTTTAGAAATTCCATAATTTCCGTGTAATGCCTGTAATCCTGTCCCGCCGTAGGCTCGTCCAAAATCAAAATTTCCGGACGCTGCACCAGAATGCTTGCGATAGTTACACGCTTCTTCTGCCCAAAGGAAAGAGCCGATACAGGCCATTTCCGAAAAGGATAAAGTCCGCATATTTTCAGCGTCTCTTCTACCCTTTCCTTTCTCTCCTCCGGTGTCATATCTGTTTTCAGCAGTGCCAGCTCCACCTCATCCCAAATCATGGGCTTTGAAAGCATCTGATTAGGATTCTGCATTACATAACCGATGGAAGCCGCACGCTCCTTTATGGTATCTGTTTTTAAGTCGCGTCCACGCAGAAAAATCTCTCCTGCAGTAGGCTTTTCAAAGCCGCAAATCAGCTTAGCCAACGTACTCTTTCCCGCACCGTTTCTTCCCACGATGCTGACCATTTCTCCCTCATACACGGTAAAATTCACATCCGACAGAACAGTTTCGTCCGTGTAAGCGAAGCTTAATCCCGACACCCTTAGAAGTTCTTTTTTCTCCGTAGGTGCCGCTGCCTCCTTCTGCTCCCGCTGCATCCATTCCCGCACACACCTCTTCTGCCCGTCGGTCAGACGCAGGGAATCTATGTGTTGAGGCTCTATTTCCGGTGTCACCTCAATGCCCGCGTAGCGCAAAGCCGTCAAATAAAGGGGTTCACGGATTCCGTGCGCTTTCAACAAATCGCTGCTCAGCAGCTCCTTTGTAGGCATATCTGCCACAATTCTGCCGTCCTCCATAAGAACGATTCTGTCCACATGACGCCACAACACATCCTCCAGACGGTGTTCGATGATAATCACCGCCGCACCGGTCTGCTGCTGTATGCTGTCGATTAATTCAATGGTGGCTCTGCCTGCCGCAGGGTCAAGATTGGCCAGGGGCTCATCAAACAAAAGTACCTTTACGTCATCCACCATTACACCCGCCAGGCTGACTCTCTGCTTCTGCCCTCCCGAAAGCTCGTGAGGCGCATGGGTCAGATGATGCTCGATATCCACCAGCTCTGCTACCCTGGAAACAGTCTCCTTCATCTCATCCAACGGAACACATTCATTTTCCAAGGCAAAGGCAATATCCTCTCCTACCGTCAGCCCAATGAACTGTCCGTCCGTATCCTGTAAAACGGTACCCACCGTATGGCTCAGTTCAAAAATACTGCTCTTCTTCGGTTCCTTTCCGTCCACCAGAAGCGTTCCTGTACTTTCTCCCTCATAAGCAAAGGGAATCAAGCCGTTAATACAGCTTGCAATCGTACTTTTCCCGCTTCCCGATGCACCTGCAATCAGAACCTTTTCCCCGGGAAAAATATCGAGATTGATATGATGCAGGGTCGGCTCCGCCTGGGCTGTATACTGAAATCCGTAATCCTGAAATGAAATAATGGGGGACAACATCTGTATTTCCTCGCTTCTTTGTACTCCGCATCCGTAAGCAGCTCTTTCAAACAACAAGTCCGGTGACGGAGCATTCTCGTATCGTAGAGTTTGTAAAAAGAAAAAAAGGGCCGCTGCTTTATCAGCAGCAGCCCCGGAAAAATCTAACCTAAGGATTAGTCTTCCTTGCTTAAAGATCCCTTCTTTACTACCGTCTTCGCATAAGCTAACAACAGTAAAGTACCAACAACGCCGGTCGTTACCACATTTACCGCACCTGCCGTAAGTCCCTGTGCAAACAGCTTCTCAACAGGCTCGTTGTAAATCAGGATATCCAGAACAGGTGCTACAACGCCCCATGCCAGAAGATGCGCAACAACCTGTGCAATATTAAACTGAATCACTTTCTTTCCGCTAAAGCCTTCGTTCATATCCAGCTTCAGGTTCACCAAACCGATTACAAGACCCACAAAAGCGGATGCGATAATCCAGCTCCACCAGGGACCATAGCTTGTAACGTCAATCAGGGTATGTCCGATGAAACCGATTAACAGACCTGCGATAGGTCCGAACAGAGTTGCGAACACTGCCTGAATTGCATACTGCAAACTGATATAGGTATTGGGAACAGGTGTAGGAATGGAAATCTTTCCCAACACAAAAAACAGAGCCGCGCCGATACCGATTGCTACAACATTCTTAACAGAAAGTTTCTTCATTTGTTTTTCCTCCCTCAAGGTGAGTAATTAGTGTATCAACATCCCTTTCATTATAGCTATTTCAGGGCTTTATGTCAATCTACGGGGCAAATTTCCCGTAGTTTTCCCGCAATCTGGTTTTTCACCATTTCACAGATTTCCTGCTTGGACATCCGACCGTATTTTTCAAAGGAAATGGGGGGCAGGAAATGCACCTGTGTCGTCACCTTTTCAAAGGTATTACTATTCATGGCACGGAAGGAATCGAAAATGGTTACAGGAACAATCGGTGCCCCGGAACGCAGGGCGCACTGAAAACACCCCGCCTGAAATTCCTGTAGGTTATTCCCGTTATTATCGTAGCCACCCTCCGGGAAAATCAACATATTCTGCCCCGACTTTATCTGCTCCGTTACCTTAGTGATTGCCTTCACCTTGGCACGCATATCCGTTAAGTCGATGGGAACTCCGTCAATCAGACCGCAAACCTGTCTTCCCATAATTTTCTTTGCCTGACGCTCCTCCCAAAGCACGCCGCAGGATTTACCCAGTGCCGTTAAAATTCCCAGCGCATCGTATTTCCCCTGATGATTGGAATACAGGATAAAGGGACTCTCCTTAGGGATATTTTCCCTGCCGAACACCTTAGTAATGGTTCTGCTCTGTCTGCGCATGTAATCCATTATTTTATAAGCAAAATCGCAGCGTTCCTCATAAGAATACTGTTCCTTATTTTTTATCATGTGATTTGCTTTCGGTATTGCGTAGAACAGACTGTACGGCAACGCCCGTACAACAACTGACGAAAATCTCAAATTCATCCGCTTCACTTCCCTTTATTCCAACAAAAACAGTAGTCATCTGTTTCTTTTTATGCTATATCTATCTTAAACTATATTACCATTTATTTATGATTTTTCAACTGCTTATTTCATAGGAGGATGCGATTATGTTTCAAAAATTTGATGTTGCCGTTCCCGTTTTTCCCGACCGTGACTTTCTTCTCACAGACTTTGGTGCCGTAGGCGACGGAAAACAGATAAATACCGATGCCTTTCGCACCGCAATGGAAGCGGCATCCAAGGAAGGTGGACGCGTAGTTGTTCCGGACGGTCTCTGGCTTACGGGACCGATTCGCCTGCTTTCCAATGTAAATCTTTATCTGGAAGATAATGCCACCATTATTTTTACGAAAAGCAAGGAGGAATACCCTCTTATTGTCACCGATTACGAAGGGATCCGCCGTATCCGCGCGGTATCCCAAATCAGCGCGGAGGGTGCGGAAAACATTGCTATTACAGGGCGGGGAACCATCAACGGTGCCGGTCATCTCTGGCGTCCCGTAAAGCAGTTTAAGACCACGGAGCGGCAATGGAATGCCCTGCTTGCAAAATCTCCTTATGTTATCGACAGTAAAGAGGGCGGTGTCTGGTGCCCTACTCAGACCGTTTACGATGCCCGGTTTGAGGGCGAAGTTTTTCCGGATACCTGCGAAACCGAGGAGGCTTCTCTGGAAAAAGCATCAGCGCACTACGATTTTTACCGTCCTGTCATGTTAAGCATCCGTCATTGCCGCAAGGTGCTGATAGAAGGCGTCACCCTGACCAACTCCGCCGCATGGAATCTGCATCCTTACTTTTGTACCGATGTTACCATCCGGAATATTTACCTGATTAATCCGCCCTTCGCCCAGAACGGCGATGGTATAGATGTGGACTCCTGTAAAAATGTACATATCCACCATTGTACCTTCCAGACAGGCGATGACGCAGTCTGCTTAAAAGCCGGCAAAGACCGTGCCGCACGGGCCCTGAAGACTCCCTGTGAAAACGTCCATGTGCACCACTGTAAGGTACTTATGAGCCCCGGCTGCTTTGTTATCGGAAGCGAAATGTCCCGAGGCGTCAGAAACGTGTTGATTGAGAATTGTGTTTCCATCGACTCCAACACGGGCATCTGCTTTAAGAGTGCCATCGGGCGAGGCGGTACGGTAGAAAACATCCACTTTAAAAACATTGAAATGTATAATCTGCGAACCGGTGCAGTCAGACTGACCATGAACTATGTCCATAATCTGATGGATTATTTTGATCCGGTTGTACAGAGCGATGACCCGGAGGACATTCCTCACTTCCGCAATATTTCCTTTGAAAACTGCCGGTGTCTGGGCGGCGAAATCGGAATAAAAATCTACGGACTGGAGGGGCATCCCGACACCATTACCGATGTCTCCTTTGAGAACTGTGATTTTAATACGAAAGAGGCAATTGACTTACGGGATTGCACCAATGTCACCATAAACGGTCAAAAACAATCCTTGTGAAAAAGAAAAACTTCCCCTATAATCATAAGGAAACCATTATTTGGCAATCCTAAAGCGGAATGTCACTCCGCAAATCTATTATAAAACGAAATTTATGAGGAAAATGAAATGATTACACAGGAGGTTCGTACCATCGACGAGCTGCTTCAGTTTGTAAACAGCTTGTATGCCCAACACGGTCACAGGCTCTGGTATCGGGGCGAGGAACAGGCGGATTTGACCCTTGTTCCTTCCATCCAACGTAGCCAAAAGCGTCTGGATGCGGAGCGGTATATTACCAATGAATTTTACATCCGTGCCAAGCAGATTTTAGCTGCTGCGCCGGAAAAACATAATTACGCAAGCTGGGTTTCCCTGATGCAGCACTACGGACTCCCTACACGGATGCTGGACTGGAGCGATTCCGCTCTGACTGCCATCTTTTTTGCAACGGAGACCTACCGGGAGACGCCGGATACGGATGCCTGTGTCTGGGTTCTTGCGCCGGGTCTTTTAAACGAGCGGGAGGGCTTCGGAAACTGCATCTACCCAATCGACGCGGATACCACTCAGGAGATGCTGCTGCCCGCTTTCAAGCACGCGCATCACAATCCCGAGCTTCGCGACCGGATTCTTGCATGCAGCTCCACGGAAAACGATTTGCGTATGTACTCCCAGGCCTCCAACTTCACCGTCCACAATTCCCTGCGACGGCTTGAGGATATCTGCGATGATAATATGCTTTACAAAATTATCATCCCCCGGGACCGGAAAAAATACTTTATCGACAGTCTTCGTGTCCTCGGTATTACGGAAAGCACCGTATACCCCGATTTAGACCATATTTCAAGCGACTTACGAGATTCCTACGGAATATAACAAGGAGATGACCTATGAAAATTGTATTGCAAAACCTGACAAAAAAATTCCCTAACCGGAATAAGAAGCTCCACAACGAAATCATCGCGGTAAACGATTTCGATTTTGAGATTCCCGACGGTACTCTGGTCGGTTTACTGGGTCCCTCCGGCTGTGGTAAAAGTACCACCCTGAATTTAATTTGCGGTCTGTTAAAACCCACCTCCGGAAAAATCTTTTTCGGCGAGGATGATGTTACCGCCCTTCCCCCCGAAAACCGGGGCGTGGGACTGGTGTCCCAGAATTATGCGCTTTATCCCCACTTAACGGTACAGAAAAACATCCAGTTCCCTCTGGAAAATCTGAAGGGCGCAGATAAGCTCACCAAAGAGCAGATGCAGGAACGGGTTTACGAGGCTGCTAAAATGGTTCAAATCGAGGAGCTGATGGACCGTAAGCCCAGCGAGCTATCCGGCGGTCAGCAGCAGCGTGTTGCAATCGCCCGGGCGCTGGTAAAGATGCCCCGTGTTCTGCTGCTGGACGAGCCCCTTTCCAACCT
>JAZQCX010000165.1:0-18949 GCA_045546495.1 Acetatifactor sp.
TTGGCCTCCGACTTGTGGCTGCTGTATTCCAGAGCATGATGGATGACATTACTTTCGTACAGGACTAACGGATAAAAACGGCGGTTGCCGTGTTGATAAAATAATACAGCCAATGTGTGGGCTGCGTTCGGGTTTCAGGTAAATGCGAAGGGGAGTTTTGCGGGCGGCAGACGGGGTCTTTCGTTCGCGCTTAAAATTTCCCGATGCTTATTTGTGAATCCGGAGGCAGGCTCTGACGTTGCTGTAAAAGCATCTAAGAGTTTGGAGGAAAAACAGATTGAAGAAAAAAGAGAATAACAGCGCTTCCGCTCTCAAGGTAATACCTTTGGGAGGTCTGGAGCAGATTGGTATGAACATTACTGCCTTCGAGTACGAGGACAGTATTCTTGTGGTGGACTGCGGTTTGTCCTTCCCGGCAGATGATATGCTGGGAATTGACCTTGTTATACCGGATGTCACCTATTTGAAGGACAACATCGATAAGGTAAAGGCGTTCGTCATTACCCACGGTCATGAGGACCATATCGGTGCGCTCCCCTATGTTCTGCGGGAGGTAAACGTACCGATTTACGCAACCCGTCTGACCATGGGAATCATTGAAAACAAGCTGCGTGAGCACGGACTGGAAAAGACCACGAAGCGTAAAGTGGTAAAGTTCGGACAGTCTGTGAATCTGGGACAGCTGCGCGTGGAGTTTATTAAGACAAATCACAGTATTGTGGATGCTGCTGCACTGGCGATTTATTCCCCTGCCGGCGTTGTGGTACACACAGGTGACTTTAAGGTGGATTATACCCCTGTATTCGGTGATGCCATCGACTTGCAGCGTTTTGCTGAGCTCGGTAAGAAGGGCGTTCTGGCACTGATGTGTGATTCCACCAACGCGGAGAGACCCGGATTTACTCCTTCTGAAAAGACGGTAGGTAAAACCTTTGACAGCCTTTTTGAAGAGCATCGCAATACGCGAATTTTTGTGGCAACCTTTGCGTCCAACGTAGACCGTGTGCAGCAGATTATCAATACTGCGTATAAGTTCGGTAAGAAGGTTTGCGTAGAGGGACGAAGCATGGTGAATATCATCGAGACCGCGCGGAATCTTGAGTGCCTCAGTATCCCGGACAATACGCTGGTAGAGCTGGAGCAGTTGAAGAATTATCCCGATAATCAGCAGGTAATTATTACAACCGGCAGTCAGGGAGAAAGTATGGCGGCACTCAGCCGTATGGCAAACGGTATGCACCGTAAAATTACAATTGGTGCGGGCGATACGGTTATTTTCTCATCCAGTCCCATCCCCGGTAACGAGAAGTCGGTAACGAAGGTTATTAACGAGCTTCTGCGGAAAGGTGCAGATGTTATTTTTCAGGATGCCCATGTATCGGGTCATGCCTGTCAGGAAGAAATTAAGCTGATTTATACATTGGTACATCCTCAGTATGCAATTCCCGTACACGGTGAGTACAAGCATCTGATGGCGCAGGCGAAGATTGCACAGAGTCTGGGAATCGCAAAGGAAAACACTTTTATTCTATCCTCCGGTGATATTCTGGAGTTAACCAGTGAAAAGGCGAAGCTGGCGGGAAGAGTACCCACCGGTGCGATTCTGGTGGATGGTCTCGGCGTAGGTGATGTGGGTAACGTGGTACTGCGTGACAGACAGCATCTGGCTGAGGATGGTATTATGATAGTGGTAATGAGTCTGGACAAGGCCAGCGGAATGCTGGTAGCAGGACCGGATATCGTTTCCCGAGGCTTCATTTACGTGAAGGAGTCGGATGAGCTGATAGAGGAGGCACGTCAGACAGTAGATGATGCTATCCAGAGATGCCTTGACAGAGGTATCACAGACTGGGGTAAGCTGAAAAACACCACAAAGGATGCCCTCAGCGAATATGTATGGAAAAAGACAAAGAGAAGACCTATGATATTGCCGATTATTATGGAAGTGTAATGTGAAAATCACATTGATATGTTGATCTTTCACGAACAAAAGCGTTCATGGAATGGAAAGCAGGCGGCAGGATGACAGATTTTAAGCAGGCGTTAGACAATTACATTGCGGCGATTCTGGAAACGGAGGAATATCGCGCATATCGGACGGAACTGGAAAAGGTAAAGAGTGTTCCGGGCTTAAAAGAGAAGATAGACGATTTCCGTACGAGGAACTTCCTGTTGCAGTCTGACCCGGACTGTGATTTTGGGAAGCTGGATCATCTGGAGCGGGAATACGAGCTGTTCCGTGAGGATGTACTGGTATCTGATTTTTTGGCGGCAGAGCTGGCTTTTTGCAGATTACTGCAAACTACGAATACGTATATTGCCGGAAAGTTGGATTTTGAGTGATAAAGCAGTGTGAAGGTGAAGTTTCATACGCAAATTTATATCTGCGCTCTTGGGTTTGCAGGTGAGAGAAAGGCGTGATAATTATTATGAAAACAAGAAGTATGGTAGGCGCTGTTTTAGGTGCTATCTTTCGAATCTGTGTGGTTATTTTTGCGGCCTATGTGATTTATAAGGGGTCGGACCTTTGCTATGATTACGGATATCGGATTTTTACGGAGCCTGCAGTTTCGGCAGGGGAAGGAAGAGCCATTACGGTTGCTGTTACCGCAGAGATGGGACCTAAGGAAATCGGTGAACTGCTGCAGAAGAAGGGCTTGGTTCGTGATGCAAAGCTGTTTACGTTGCAATACTATTTGTCCGAGTTCAGAGCGGATGTACGACCGGGCATTTTTGAACTCAGCACTGCCATGACCGCGGAAGAAATGATGGAGGTGATGGCGAAAAAGACCGAAGAAGAAACGGACGGGAAAGAGAAGTAGGGACATGATAATTGACGAAAGAATGTCTGCCTTTATCGATTCCTTTGATAAAGGCAACACTCCTTTTTTGGATGAAATTGAAAAGTTTGCGATAGAAACGCAGGTTCCCATCATCAGAAAACCGATGCAGAGCCTGTTGAAGTTTCTGCTCGCCTATGCAAAGCCGGGGAACATCCTTGAAGTGGGGACTGCCATCGGCTTTTCTGCGTTGTTGATGAGCGAGTATGCGCCGGAGCATTGTCGTATTACAACCATCGAGAAATACGAAAAGAGAATTCCTGTTGCCAGAGCTAACTTTGAGAAGGCGGGCAGAGAAAACAGGATTACTTTATTGGAGGGCGACGCTGCAGATATCCTGAAGGAGTTGGAGGGCAGCTTTGACATGATTTTTATGGATGCCGCTAAGGGGCAGTACATTCATTTTATGCCGGATATCATAAGGCTTCTTGCACCGGGCGGACTGTTAGTGTCGGACAACGTTTTGCAGGATGGTGACATTATCGAATCCCGGTTTGCGGTTACCCGCAGAAACAGAACTATTCACGCCCGTATGCGGGAATATCTTTACGAGATTACCCATCACCCGGAGCTGGAAACAACGATTTTGCCGGTGGGAGACGGGGTAACGCTTTCTGTAAAAACGAGGACAGCGTTCAAGGAGACAGTCGAATAATCAAGGCTGAATGACGGAAAACAGATAGAAGAAACGGTGCTGCAAAAAGGGCGGCGGGATGTGCCGGGAAACAGCGCCGGGTGAAATGTATTGGGAACCGAAAGAAAGGTATGAATAATATGGAAAAGAAACGTAAAGTAGAATTATTGATTCCTGCCAGCAGTCTTGAGGTATTAAAGACGGCGGTAATCTTTGGCGCGGATGCGGTATATATCGGCGGAGAGGCTTTCGGGCTTCGGGCAAAGGCGAAAAACTTTACCATGGAGGAGATGGCGGAGGGCATTTCTTTCGCCCATGCGCATGGTGTGAAGGTATATGTGACAGCTAATATTCTGGCGCACAATGATGACTTGGAGGGAGCGGCGCAGTATTTCGCCGAGCTTCGGGATATGAAGCCGGAAGCACCGGATGCACTGATTATTTCCGACCCGGGTATGTTCACCATTGCAAAGGAAGTGTGGCCTAAGGTAGAAATTCATATTTCCACCCAGGCAAATAACACAAATTATCAGACCTATCTTTTCTGGTGGAAACAGGGCGCAAAGCGCGTGGTTTCCGCGCGTGAGCTTTCTCTGGAGGAGATTCGTAAAATTAGAGAGAAGATTCCGGAGGAGATGGAAATTGAAAGCTTTATCCACGGAGCTATGTGCATTTCCTATTCGGGACGGTGTCTTTTGAGCAACTACTTCACGGGACGGGATGCCAATCAGGGAGCCTGTACCCATCCCTGCCGCTGGAAGTATGCAGTGGTGGAGGAGACTAGACCCGGCGAGTATCTTCCGGTATACGAGAATGAACGGGGTACTTACATCTTTAACTCTAAGGATTTATGCATGATTGAATATATTCCGGAGATTTTATCTGCGGGAATCGACAGCCTGAAAATCGAGGGTCGTATGAAAACAGCGCTGTATGTGGCTACCGTTGCAAGAACCTATCGGAAGGCCATCGACGATTATCTGGAATCAGAGGAAAAGTACCGTGCCAATATGGAATGGTACCAAGCGGAGATTTCCAAGTGTACCTACAGACAGTTCACCACGGGCTTTTACTTCGGAAAGCCCACCAACGAAACCCAGATTTATGATAACAATACCTATGTGAATGAATATGTGTATCTGGGGATTGTGGAGGAGATTAAGGATTTCGGGGAAGCTCCCTGTGAGGGCGGCGAAACACATGTGACGCAGTCTTGTACAGGAACCGGAGCGCAGCCCTTGGCACGTTTTGAGCAGCGCAACAAATTTTCTGTAGGCGACACCATCGAAATTATGAAGCCGGACGGCAGAAATGTAGAGGTTACGGTGGAAGCCATGTATGATGAGGAGGGCACACCTGTGGAAAGCTGTCCTCATTCTAAGCAGAAGCTGTGGATAAAACTGTCAGAACAGCCGGAGCAGTATGATTTGCTGCGTGTGAAGGCATAAACAGAAAAATGTTGACCGATACGGCGCGTGTATTGTAAAATGTGTCCAGTATGTATCTGTAACAAGGATGAAATCAAAGCAGGGGGCTAAGCGGATGAGCGAAAGAATCAACGTAGAAGAAATCTTTGCAAGCAAGGTGTTTACCGTCGGTAAGATGAAGGAACGCCTGCCCAAAAACGTGTATAAAGAAGTGAAACAGGTGATGGAGCAGGGCGGCGAACTGTCTTTGGCGGCAGCAGACGTGGTTGCGAAGGCGATGAAGGATTGGGCAGTGGAAAACGGCGCAACCCACTATACCCATTGGTTCCAGCCTCTTACAGGAATTACTGCGGAAAAGCATGATGCCTTTGTGACTCATCCAGACGCAGAGGGCAGAATGATTATGGATTTCTCCGGCAAGGAGCTCATTAAGGGCGAGCCGGATGCTTCCTCTTTCCCCTCCGGCGGTCTTCGGGCGACCTTTGAGGCAAGAGGCTATACTGCGTGGGATATTACTTCTCCCGCGTTTTTAAAGGAAACTGCAACCGGTGTGATTCTCTGTATCCCCACTGCATTCTGTTCTTATACGGGAGAGGCTCTTGATAAGAAGACCCCTCTTCTTCGTTCCATGGAAGCATTGAGTAAGCAGGCAATCCGAATTGTCCGCCTGTTCGGCAATACAGACGCAAAGAGAGTACTGCCCTTCGTTGGCGCGGAGCAGGAGTATTTCCTTGTGGATGCAAAGAAGGCATTAAAGAGAGAGGACATTATTTTTGCCGGAAGAACCCTGTTTGGTGCGTCCGCACCTAAGGGTCAGGAGATGGATGACCATTATTTCGGCGTTATCAGAGAGAGAATCGGTGCATTTATGCACGATGTGAATATTGAGCTGTGGAAGCTTGGGGTAACCTCTAAGACACAGCATAATGAGGCTGCGCCTGCACAGCATGAAATTGCACCCATTTACGAATCTGCAAATGTGGCGGCAGACCATAACCAGCTGGTGATGGAAACCTTAAAACGTGTGGCGGGAAAGCATGGTCTGCGCTGTATGCTGCATGAGAAGCCCTTTGCAGGTGTGAACGGCTCCGGTAAGCATAACAACTGGTCCATCACCACTGATACCGGTGTGAACCTGTTGGAGCCCGGTCAGACTCCTAACGAGAATATTCAGTTTTTACTTGTACTTGCATGTATTATGAAAGCAGTAGATACCCATGCGGATTTGCTGCGCCAGAGTGCGTCCAGCGTAGGAAACGACCAGCGTCTGGGCGGTTATGAAGCACCTCCTGCGGTTATCTCTATTTTCTTAGGCGAGCAGCTGGAGGATGTGGTACTGCAGCTGGTGGAAACCGGAAAGGCTGATTCCTTAAAGGAAGGCGGCGTTTTGAGAACCGGTGTATCTACCCTGCCTGATTTTGTAAAGGATGCTACGGACAGAAATCGTACTTCACCCTTTGCCTTTACGGGTAATAAATTTGAGTTCCGTATGGTGGGCAGCTCCGATTCCATCGGCAGCCCCAATATTGCGTTGAACGCTATCGTGGCAGAGGCATTCTGCGAGGCGGCAGATATTTTGGAAAAGGCAGATAACTTTGAGCTGGCTGTTCATGACCTGATTAAGGAATACATGACAAAGCATCAGAGAATTATTTTCAACGGTAACGGCTATGCTAAGGAGTGGGAGGAGGAAGCTGCAAGAAGAGGACTTCCCAATATTCCTTCCATGGTAGAGGCTGTGGATACACTGATTACGGATAAGGCAATTCAGTTGTTTGAGAAGTTTGGTATCTTCACGGAAGCGGAGCTTCGCTCCCGCGCGGAGATTTTGTACGAGACCTACGCAAAGACCATCAACATCGAAGCCTTGACCATGATTGATATGGCAAACCAGCAGATTATTCCTGCGGTGATACGTTTCTGCAAGGCACTGGCTGATAGCACCCTTGCCATTAACGGTGCAGGAGGAGATTCCTACGCTACCGCAGAGCTTCTGAAGACAGTTTCCGGTAAGCTTTCTGAAACAAAGAAGGCTGTAGAGTATCTGACGGAAGTGGAGCGGAAGGCGTCCGCAATGGAAATGGGCAAGGAGCAGGCGTTCTACTACCATGACGTAGTAGTAAAAGCAATGGATGCCCTGAGAGCACCTGCGGACGAGCTGGAGAAACTGACAGGCAAGGAATACTGGCCGTTCCCTACCTATGCGGATTTGCTGTTTGAGGTTTAAAACGAAACATAAAATATGCCGCATTTGCGCCCTTGATTAGAGGATGGATTCGCGGCATATTTTTGATTTATAGCAAGGCAGCATCATGTATAGTCTTTTGAGAGTACAATCGCATCTCCTCTGTGCGGTAAAAACTAAAAAAATTCAAAAATTTGCAAAAAAATTGAATTTAGGGGTTGCAAAAAGGGAACACTTCGTGTATACTTCATCAAGTAACATAAATAGCGCTATCGCCAAACGGTAAGGCAACGGACTCTGACTCCGTCATTTCAAGGTTCGAATCCTTGTAGCGCTGCTGGAACTCGTAAGCTTATGCTTGCGAGTTTTTTTGTTTTGAAAAAACATCGCTTACGCTGCTAAGAATCTCTGGGGAGAAATCCTTGGAGGTTTTTTGTTGCCCGGAAATAGGCTGGAAAAGGCTTGTTTCCGGGCTCTTTGCGTTCACAAGGTAAATTATCCGTTGGAGCATAGAAAAACGCCGTCAGGAAGATTTTACGGTGTTTTACGGTAAAATGCGATGCTTTTCTAACGGATGGGTCAATTCATAGACCGATTTAAATTGCGGTTATGGTCGGTAAATACAACGTTTGTGGTGGGTGCGTCAAGAAAATCGTAGAAAATATAAAAAATTGAATGTGTTGGACAGGTAGATGTCTATGCCTGTTGCTATAGTAGGTATAGAGGAGGAAAATACAATGCTGGAAGCGAACATTATGTATCTGATGGAGAGTACTGCAACAAAAGTTAATTATCTGATGATGCGGTTAGGGGATGAAATCGTATATAGGAGAAATCTGCGAAGGTTTGAAAAAATGGAGAGAAAGAATAGGTGCAACACGTCCCGTGAGAAGGCTGCGCCGGAAGGGATGCAAAAATGAGAAAAGTGTATTGCATGAGCATAGCGCTTTATATAAGTGCTGCAATTACTATCTTACTAAGTGGCGGAAATGCAGTAATTGGTGAAGTAACAGTGTTTGGAAAGAGTCTGCAGGCAAATCAGACCTGGGCAGAATTGTTGGGAATATTACCTTGGGCACTCGTGCCGGAGAGTATTGTATTGGTTGTGCAGTATATCTGTAGAAATCAGAAAAAGTCCTATGGGATGTTTCTGATAAATACATTTTTATGGCTGTTGCGTGAAATGGTATCACCGGCATTTATGTTTGTCATGGGTGCAATGTTGTTTATTGGTATTCCCGGAATAACAGGTGGAAATCAGTGGGGGAAAGGTTTGCTGTGGCTGATGGCGGTACATATGGTGGGATATGTAGTGTATAACATGGTATCGGGGCTTAGAAGAGAAATGAGAGAAATACGTTTACTTATACAGGAAGAAGAATGCCTGTATGAGTAAGGAAAATCTTGTACGAATATTTCCCTGTGGCATAGGTAGAAGGAATGGTATAAATGGATGGGAAAAAGAAAACCGAGGAACGAGAATGGTTGACTATTGAAATTGCAGAGGAATACAAGCGGAAAGCACAGGTGCTACCTGATAATGGCAGGCAGGATATAGGTCAGCGAAGAAAGCTGAGAGAAGAGTTACAGCATCGGTACGGTTTGACAGAATTGGAGGCATTGGAGGAACTGGAAAGATTGAAGATGCTTGTACAGGATGATTTAATCTTGCCAGAGTGAGTATGGGAATCAAGGGGCATGACAAGAGACCAATTGTTGAGCCTGTTCCTGTTAAGAAAGAAGATATGCGTGGCTGATCAGAACCCTTAAATCAATTAATTTACCAGAAGGAAGCTTAGGGAAATTGATATGGGAAGAGTAGGATGAGGGTTGCTACAAGGAATATAAAAGAAAGGATTTAAAAAATTATGATGCAGCAAACTGAATTGCATAGTGCCGTAAATGCAGAAATGTCAGAGGGAGTATCAACACCATGGGAGGTAATTGAAATTCCCAAAGCTCAGGGAAATCCTGTGGAAGAAGATGCACAGGAAAAGCTGAGAAGCCTTTGTATGAAAGCAGCACATAAAAAATATGGAGATATAATTCCTGAAAGAATGGAAGAGCGGCTTTTGCAGGAACTAAAAAATATTTTTGATAATCATGATGAAACTATCTATCTGATCTTGGCGGAAGTTTTGCAAAAAGAGGGTGTGAAGTCTTATCAGAAAAACATCCGGGCGCAGGGAGGAAATTCGTTGGTCGCTTATCTGTGTGGGATTGCGGACATGAATCCTATGGAAGCACATTACATATGCGCCGAATGTCACTATGTAGAGTTTGTGCCGAAGAATTTGCATGAACTGGAGGAAAAAGTTTGTCCCTGTTGTGGAAAAGAGCTCAAGCGGGACGGATATGGCTTGGATGCTCGGTGGTGGTTTGAGCCGGCCGGAAATAAGCTTCCTCACTTTGTGCTTAGCATGGCTGATTCCAAAATGGATGGTGTAAAGGCAACCTGTGAAAACACCGGAGTATTTAAGGTTGTGGAACTTGGAACGGTAGGAAGCAGAGTGAGTGTACTGCCTAATAAATTGTTGGATTTACTGGACTATCTGGTGCAGGAAACAGGGGTGGATATAACCCATAAAGATTTTGATGAAAGCATGATAACAAAGTTAGTAGTAGAGGGCGACTTTTTGCGGGAACTGCATATTGAGGGGCAGTTTCAGGAAGAAATTCTTGACGCAATACAACCGCAAAACGGATATGCATTATCCAAAGTTGCATCGTTGTCCTTTGTAATCCATAACTGGAATTATCAAAAACAGATATTGAGCCAGGAGAAAATTAGCGCAGCAGTTATTACAACGGGCGAAGACCTTGTTGATTTCCTATGCGAATATGGTATGGAGAGAGGAAGAGCATTTGAAATTGCCAAAAGTGTGTCCAGAAAAAGTGTGTCCGGAAAAGGGAGCTTGGATGCGCAGACGGAAGCTGACATGAGAAAGCTCGGAATCCCGGAATGGTGCATTGCATTTTGCAATCAAGTATATTTCCTGCCGTCGAGAGCACATGCCCTGTCCTATATCCGATTAGTTGGCTGGTTAGGATATTATCGGCTCCACCATCAGAAGGTGTATGAGAAAGGGTTGGAAATTCAATCTCGTTGAGAGCTTTCTTTTTTGTCCTGATAGAAAAGTTCTCCCACAGGAACCCCCAAAAGAAGGCTTAATTTATTCAGATTCTCGAAACGGATACTGGAAGTTTCGTTGTTGACGATTTTATTGAAATTTTGATAGCTCATATCCATCTGCTTATAGAGCCAATATTTCGTGTGACCTTGCTCTTCTAATATTTCTAAAATGCGTAAGCGTACCATTGGGGAACTCCTTGTTTTTTCTAAAATTATATCGGAAAGGAAATTCTTGAATAACTTATGTGGAAAGTATATAATGTAGACATTAGATAGGGCTGAGGAGCTATATATAATTATTGGAATAAATTCGGATTGTTATTCGTAGGAAGAAAGTTGAGGAATACAATATGGAAAGTGATAACAATGTAAATGGAATTAATAAGAATAATGGGACTGAGAAGAAACCTTCTGTATTTAAGACAATATGCAGTTTTATTGGATTTATCGCCGGTGCTTGGCTCTTTATTATGAGCATTACCGGTGGCTTTGATAATGAGTACGAGAAGCTTCAAAGTGGAGATATTAAAGGTGCAGTTGATACTTTTATTGAAGAAGATGTACCTGTGATGAATACATCTAAAGAGAAAGAAACAAAAAAATATAGTGATGAATCGGAGTGGATGGCTGGAAAGAGCTGTTATATGATGGATAACTTTGTTGTTGATTATGGTGACATGACCCAATCTGACATATATAGTTTTATTGATTGTGCATATTATGATTATACCTATGGATATAGATATTTGGACCTCCGTGGTATTAACGCAGTTGAAATTCTTAATGATTTTATGAGAGAAAATGATTGTTGGGAAAATATCATTCTTGAAGGACAGATCCTGAATGTTGAAGGCGAAGGTAATGTAATTCAGATTTTTGATTTAAGTACCACGAAAGAAAATCTTAATAAGTATGAAAATAATGATTATACGGCTGACTTAAACTGTCTTGTGGATATTTCCATGCTTGATAATAAAGACGAGTTCTTTGTGAATGATTTTGTCACAATTTATGCAATGTATTCAGGTAGAATTCCTATGCAGAATGGATCATACCAGCCGTTAATCGTGGCAGTAGCTATGGAGTTACAGTAATAAAGATACGGGAGGTGAAATAATCCTCCCGTATTATTTATGCTTTGAGTAATTGTTCGCGTAAATTGGTGTATATACGTGCAATTTAATGTCACAAGTTGCGGGCACAAATTCTGTGTGTTAAAATTTAGGAGATAAATGAAAATATGAGATGGACATAGGTATGTCCTGCTTGAAGCGTATCATTAGCGTATAAATTATATGTGAGGTGTTTCTTATGGAGATTGAAAAGAAAGACAAGCTGGAAAGGATTTTATCGATTTATACGAAACTGATGAATGGAACAGTTGTTAACAAGGCAGAAGAAGCAAAGCGTTTTGGCGTGAATGAAAAAAGCATTCAACGAGATATTGAAGATATCCGTTGTTATTTGGAGGCAGAGAGTGAGGACGCAGGTGCCATCAATAATGTGGTTTATGATCGAGAGCGAAAAGGCTATCGTGTGGAACAGGTTTGCCGGATGCGCTTGGATAACAGTGAAATTTTGGCAATTTGCAAAATTTTGTTGGATAGTAGGGCTTTTACCAAAAAAGAAATGGACGATATGCTTGAGAAATTGATTGAGTGCTGTGTGCCGAAGAACAATCAAAAGTTGGTAACGGACTTAATCATGAATGAGGCGTTCCATTATATAGAACCGCAGCATAAAACAATATTTATAAATAAAATGTGGGAAATCGGTCAGGCAATTCGCACCTGCAATTATATTGAAATTACATACCAACGAATGCGAGACAAGGCTCTGGTAAAGAGAAAGATAAAGCCTGTTGCCATTATGTTTTCAGAGTATTATTTCTATGTCACGGCATTTATTGATGATGAGAAAACCCGGAATGACTTTGAGGTTTTGGATGATGCATTCCCTACTATTTATCGGATAGACAGAATTAAGGATATGAAAGTCTTGGATGAAAAATTTCATATTCCCTATAGTAGCCGGTTTGAAGAGGGTGAATTCCGTAAGCGGATACAATTTATGTACGGCGGGAAATTACAGCGGGTGAAGTTCCAGTATATGGGCGAGTCGGTAGAAGCAGTTTTGGATAGGCTACCGACAGCGGAGGTTGTAGATGAAACGGATGGCGTGTATACGATTAAAGCAGAGGTATTTGGTAAGGGAATTGATATGTGGCTGAGGAGTCAAGGGGATTTGGTAAGAATAGTAGATTGCTAGAGAGAAGGAAAATATATGAAGTGGTATTGTGAGAAATGTAAAAAAATACATTTGGGGAATGAGTTATGTCCGAAGTATAGAGTACAATTGGTGGAAAAACCAGAATTGTTGACAGAAGTTGCAAACTTTACATCTATTGCAGGGCAGTATGCTTTGATTTCTTCACAGGGATTGGATAAGGTCGCGCAGAGTGTAAATCAATTGGCAGGGACGTCTTTAACCTATGAGGGAACCCAGCAGTTCGCACGAGATATTCAAGTGTTTAAGCGTTTGGAAGATGAACCATTTTCTAAATTGGGTGTATTTGCCACATCAGAAAATGCCAAAACATATTTAGAAAATGTACAGAAGGTAGCAGAAATAAAACCAAGAGTCTTTACAAGTTTTGAAAGCAAGCTTACTGGTTATAGTCAAGAAGTTGATTGGATTAGGTTAAAAGAGGGACAGCTTTCTTCGTTGTGGGAGAAAAGTTCATTGCTTAATAATAACGCAGCTGGAGTTGATGGGGTTACGATAAATAGATTTACAGGAAATGAAATAAGCCGGACAACAATTAAAGCGTCTAAAAATCCGATATCATCCCATAGCACGGGAATTAAAGATGTTCAAAAAGCAATTGCAAAAGGAACGGCAAAGGAAAAAGATATTATTTTTGGACCGCAAGGAACTGAGATGGCGGCTCGCAAGGCTGGATTAAATAATCCTGTGGTTGAAAAAAATGGACTAGAACAAATTAATGCATCTAATGAACGCTTGGCAAAAAAAATAAGTGATGGCAAAGCGGTTACAGGCGTAACGGTTGAAGAGATGGGGAAGAAGATGGCGCAGGGCGCCATTGTTGGAGCGGCGGTTAGTGTTACAATATCAAGCATTACAAATTACATGCGATATAAAAATGGTGAGATATCCATGGAAGAAGCATTTTTAGAAGTCTCCGAGGATACTTTAAAAGGCGTGATTACAGGTGCAGGAATATCTGCAGTTTCCATGTTTTTACCGGCAGGACCATTGGGAGTAGTAGCAGGTGTTGCGGTAGGTATATATTTTGAAAAGGTATGCACTAATATTTTGGATGAGATATATGGAAAAGGCGCATATGGTATGATACTAAATGCGTCTGGTTATGTATATGGGATGACTTTTAGTTTAGTTGATTATTATGAAAAAATAGATAGATGCAATAAGAGGACAAAGCAAAATATTGCAGAAGCCCATTCTGTTCAAAAAGTGATTGAGGGTAATTTTGATTATTTTGAAAGGTTGAAGGGAGAATAAGGATGCAGCAAGAAGTTATATTAAAGCAAGATGCAATAGGTTCCGCGGAGGATTATGATTTTTTAAAAGATGCTATTAAGAAATTGTCTGTTGTTTCGGAAGAGCAGTTTGAAAGCATAAAAAAGGAAAAGTGGTATAATCGTGTTTTTGATATGGTTACTTTTTCTCAAAAGGGAAAAAAACGTCTTGCAGAGCAGATTAGTACAGTAGCACAAGCACAGCAGATTTTGATAGAGTTATTGTTACGTTTGGCAGCTAATGATGAAGAAATTTCCAAGTTAGTTATGGAATGTATGGTTGATATTGAAAAAATTCAAGAGCAAAACATTTATATGCTCAAAAAGATTAAGAAGCTGCAAAATCTTTCTTTAGGAATCCGAAAGGATACGGATATTAGCATGTTATCTGAGAAGAACAGAGATATATTATCCGGTTGTCTATATTATGTTAATGGATTGGATGGAGTGTCATCTGAAGCACAACAGCGGTTTGCAAATGCAGTAATTGCATATATTAATTCTGATGTGCAAATGGACAATCCGCTTGTTGGATTAGAAGATATTGACACAGATTCGAAACGAAAAATTCTGGCTTGTTGTATGGAATACATTTATTTGTATGATTGTAGTTTTGATAATATAGATAAATATGAGGATTTTATTGCAGAGTTTGACTTTGGGCAAAAAACAATTCAAGCAGTAGAGAAGCAAGTGAAAGCGTTATATGCTCTGAGAGGAATAGATGGTCTAATAGAAAAGTATAATAGTGCTGAGTTTGAAGATATTGATGATTTTTTTGTTTTAGAAATTGCTGATGTCGTTGAGGAAGACATTGACATCGGCACTATGGAAGACTATGAAATATCTGAAATTCTACACATTGCCCAGGATGAAGTTAAAAAAATTAGGAATAAGCAGGTGCATCTTAAGGCGTATGTAGATTGTTCAGGAGCACTTGAGTTTGAGCATTGTGTGATATATTACAATGAGAATGAAGCAGATGAAATCACATTGCATGTTGGAGCTTCGTTGACAATTAGAAATTCTAGTGTCGTTTGTAAAGGAGCTGATACGGCTTCCTTTATTACAGGCAAAGAGAACAATCGTGTTGTAATTGAGAAAACGACATTTGAAAACTGTTCTAATTTTATGAGTCTTTCATCCTGCAAAAAACTTTCTATTACAAAATGCGAATTAAAAAACTGTGGAGATAAGTTTTTATATGTCAGCATGAATAGTGAGGCTGAAAGATTTAATGTTTCAGAAAATATAATATATGAGAATGATATTGCTGGATTTAATATAGAGGGAATGGAGTATAACCCTACATTGATGCGCGTAAGCTGCTATGGTAGAGTATGTGTATTTGACAATAATGAGATAGTTGAAGCTAAAGAATTTAGTTGTATAGGAAGAACTGAAGGGGACAGAAAAAATTCAATTCTCTATTTTTCGGGAGACATAAAGGTGACTAATTGTACCTTTAAAGGGGTTTCAAAAGGAATAAACGCAACGGTAGTTGAAAAGTGTAGGTTCCAAGAGTGTCAAAATACCATTGAAACACAGGAAAATGCAAAAGTAGAAGACTGTACATTTGAAGAATGTACAAGAATAATAGTTGCAGAGAGAGGTACGAAAATATCAGCATGTAAGTTCGTGTCATGCTATGATGAATTAATATCTGTTGATTGGTATGGAGGAGTTGTAATTGAGTTCTGCCAATTTACCAATATTCGATATGTGGATTTGCCGAATGGCGTAAAAACCGGTGTGAAATTTTGGGGCAACACTAGTAGGAGACGAATGGCAAGCATTACTTTGTTTTGTTCGAAAGATTCAAATAGCAAATATAACAGCATTAGAAATTGTATTTTTGATGATGTGGTGATTGGGAAGGATTATTTTTTGATTACTGCGTATGGGTATGAGAAACCTAAGGGAACTGTTTCCTGCATAGAAGAGTGTACTTTTACGAACTGTAAAACGGCAAGGTCAACAGGCGAAATTATTAAAGAGTATATATCTTATGATACGGTTTTTAAGAAAGACCAGAGTTTCCGTGCAAATGAAATCAAAAATTGCAAGGGGTTAGACAGGGTTGTTAAGGTCTCTGAAGAATCTAAGAAAGTATAAGTAGATCCAACTCAGGAGGATAATGGTTCTGCTACAGAAATGAGAGATGATGTAAAATTCAAAATGGTAGTGGAAGATGTTTTTTCTGTAACGGGCATTGGAACTTGTGTAAAGGCAAAAATTGAAAAAGGTGCAATCGGGGTAGGAGATAAAGTCGAATGGAAAAGACCGGATGGCACTACGCGTACAGCAAAGATTAAAATGATTGTGAAGGGTAAAGATGCCGTATCTAATGCAAGAGAAGGCGATGAAGTTGGTATTATGTTAAGCAGTGTGCGGTGTACAGACATAAAACGTAATGAATGTCTAGTAATAAGATAAGTAATGTTTTGTATGAAGGGGTGACAGTAACCGTCCTTTTGCAATTATAGAGAGTTTGTTCTTGGGGTTACGATGCTTGTAATATGCAAAAGTCTACCATTTTATTGTGTATTATATCCATGAATTATGCAGTGTCAGTTGTTTGTGAATATTTATTGGGGTAACTTATACTTTTAAATGTACTTTTTGAAGCAATAGGTCAACCTCCTAAAGCACCTTTCGCCTCCCCGCATAAATTCAAGGGAAATCGCCCCTCGCCCAACGGACTCTGACTCCGTCATTTCAAGGTTCGAATCCTTGTAGCGCTGCTGGAACTCGTAAGCCTGTGCTTGCGAGTTTTTTTGTTGGAAATACGTGTAAGATATGATAAACTGGTTGCATGGTGCGGCTGTTAAGGCGGAAACCGTAAAGCAGATGCAGAGAGAAGACGGCATGACAAAACTGACGGGATTATATAAAAAAATAGAAAAAAGAAAATGGTGGATTGCTTTTTGCCTGGGGCTGGTTGCGGTGACAGTGTTCTGTCTGGCATATCCGGTGCTGGGCAGTGGTAGTTATGTACAGATAACGGACCAGTTGGACGGCGAAGTGATTAACTATATTTATAACGCAAAGTATCTTTTCTCCGGTCAGAGCAGGGTTCCGGAGTTTATGGCAGGCGCTGATATCAGTTCCATGACGCCGCCGGCCCTGATGGGCGTGCTGTTTTACAGGCTGTTGCCGCCCTTTGCAGCGTTTGCGTGTATGCACATTTTTTCGGTGGTAGTGGGATATGCGGGTATGTTCCTGTTGCTGCGCAGTCTTGTGAAAAATCCGGCAGTTGTATTTGCCGTGGCATGTTTGTTTATTTACCTGCCCTTTTATCCTGTATACGGTCTTTCTGTGTTGGGACAGCCTCTTCTTGTGTGGGCTTTTTTACAAATCGGAAAGGGCGAAGCTAAGTTGCGTCACTATCTGTGTATTGTGTTGTATGCGGTTGGCTCGTCCCTGGTGTTGGTGGGCTTTGCGTGGCTACTTATGGGAGCTGCGGTAGGAATGGCTTTACTCGTGAGACGCAGAGAATGCCTAAAGAAATTTTTGCCCGGCTACCTTGTCCTTCTCGGAACCTATCTGCTTTGTAATATCAATCTGCTTAGGGGCTTTGCCGGAGCGGGCGAGGCCGGTGCTTCTCACCGTGAGGAAATGGTGATAACGGCGATTCCTAATATTTGGGAGCATTTTGTCAGTCTGTTCCTGGAGGGCGGCTTATATGTAAAAGCCTATAATACACCGATTGCGGTTGCAGCGGTGACGGTGCTTGTGTGGAAGCTGATTTCGGCCTGGAGGAAAAAGGAAGCCCCGGGAGCAAAGTGCAGGCTTTTGCTCGGGATGTTATGCGCCAATGCGTTGATTGCCTTTGTTGCCTGTCTGTGGCGTGCAGAGCCGATTGTGAATTTGCGGGTGCAGCTGGGTGGCATTTTCAAATATTTCCAGTTTGACCGTGTGTACTGGTTGCTGCCTCTTGGGTGGTATGTAGTACTGGGGTTGGTGCTTGGTGTGCTGACGGAACAGCGAAGCGAACCGTTGGACGCGCTTGGACAACAGCAACACAAGATCAGCGAAATGTGCACAACACAAGCCGGGAGACAACGGCGAAAAGTGTGCAGGCTTTTTCTTGGTTACGGTGTGGCGTTGGCCCTGTTTTTGATACAGGCTTTCGTGGTTTATCCCAACAGCAGTATTTGGCATAATCTGCGACTTATGATTTTCCCGGATACGTATCATCTTATGACATGGGATGACTATTACGCAGAGGATGTGTTTGCGCAGATTGATGATGCTATCGGCAGGGATAAGTTGCAATACCGTGTGGCGAGTCTCGGAATAAATCCCGCGGCGGCACTGTACAGCGGGTTCTGTTGTATTGATGGATATTCCAATCTTTATCCGCTGGAGTATAAGCACGAATTCCGCAAGATTATCGAAAAAGAGTTGGATAAAAGCGGTGAAGTGGCGGTTTATTTTGATACATGGGGAAACCGTTGCTACCTTTTGAACAGTGAAACCGGAAATTACATGATGGTACAGGGCGGCGCCGGAAGCTATAAAAATGTGGAGCTGAACGTAACGCAGATGCGTAAGATGGGAGTGGAATATTTGTTTTCCGCTATGCCCATGGAAAATGCTGAGGACTTGGGATTGGCGTTGCTTAGAGAGGAACCCTTTGCCACGGAGGACAGCTATTATGAAATCTGGGTTTACCGGGTACCGTAAGGTGTCTGTCGGAGTCCCGCGAAGAGGGGGACTGTTTTGCGGAATCTGAAAAAGCCGTGTCCCTTTGCTATACAAAACAGAAAATCTGTGCTACACTAAAATGCAAGGTTATCGTGCGATTTTCTGATATGTGACAGCGTGGAGATTGGCGCGAAAGATACGTTTGTGCAGGAGGCTTTATGCCTGTATCCTGAAAATTGTATATAACAGAAAGGGTATAATGGACATGGAAGAAATAAGAGTAGCCAGAAAACATTTTTCTCAAATCGGTTTGTTTTTTGCTATCGGAACGGCGATTATTTTTGCGGTGCAGCTGATTCCCATGAAGGTAATCGGTTGGCTGAAGCCGGAATGGATGGAAGATCCGAATATCAGTATGATAATAGCCATGTTGCCGATGTATGCAATCGGTATGCCGGCGTTAATCGTTCTTTTAAAGAAGATACCGGCGGGAACGGTGGAAAAGCGCAGTATGAAAGGC
>JAZQCX010000166.1:0-8954 GCA_045546495.1 Acetatifactor sp.
CCCTGTTTTTGCTTTGGAGCTGAAGAATCAGTACACCGCCCAGAATGTGGATAACGCCAAAACTCAGTGGATGTACGACCGGGACCCCAGAGAGCTGTGCTTCCAGTTCAATAAGCGCATTTTGGCTTATTTCTGCGTGGACCACACCGACGTATTCATGACCACGAAGCTGGCAAAGGGTGATACTTATTTCCTGCCCTTCAATCAAGGCTCCAACGGCGCCGGTAATGACGGCGGCAAGGGTAACCCTGCCAATCTCAACGGCTATCCCACTGCATATCTGTGGGAGGATGTACTGCAAAAGGATAGCGCCCTGGACATCATTCAGAAGTTTATCCACTGCAAGGATAACAAGGTGCTTATTTTCCCGCGTTTCCACCAGCTGGATGTTGTGCGCAAGCTGATTGCTGATGTTAAAGAACACGGTACCGGTGTGAACTATCTGATTCAGCACAGTGCTGGCTCCGGCAAGTCCAACTCCATTGCCTGGACTGCTTACCGTCTGGCATCACTTCATGACGAGAACAACCGTCCGGTATTTGCATCCGTAATCATTGTTACGGACCGTACCGTGCTTGACCGGCAGCTCCAAGACACGATTTCTTCCTTTGACCATACACTTGGCACCGTCGAGACTATTGGCGAGGGGAAGACCTCCAAGGACCTGCGGGATGCCATCAACGGCGGCAGCCGCATTATCGTCACTACGCTGCAGAAATTCCCGGTTATCTATTCGGAGGTTGAGAATACTGCCGGTAAGGGCTTTGCGGTCATTGTAGACGAGGCGCATTCTTCTCAGACGGGTTCTTCTGCTATCAAACTGAAGACCGCCCTGGCTGACACGGAGCAGGCACTGCGGGAATATGCTGAAATCGAAGGCAAGGCGGAAGACGAGATTGACCGGAACGACAAGCTCCTGCAGGAAATGATTGTGCACGGAAAGCACAAAAACCTGTCTTTCTTTGCCTTTACAGCTACCCCGAAGGGGCAGACCTTGGAGATGTTCGGTACCGAATACCCAGACGGTTCCTTCCACCCCTTCCATGTGTATTCCATGAAGCAGGCCATCCAGGAGGGTTTCATCATGGATGTCCTTCAGAATTACATGACCTATCATACCTGCTTCAAGATTGCGAAGACCATACCGGACAATCCCGAGGTACCTGCATCCAGAGCAGCGAAGGTTATCCGCCGATTTGAGGAATTACATCCCTATAACATCTCCCAAAAGGCACAGATTATCGTTGAGACCTTCCTGTCCACCACCTCCAAGGCGATTGGTGGCAAGGGTAAGATGATGGTTGTTACATCCTCCCGTCTGGCAGCAGTGCGCTATTACCATGAGGTGAAGCGCTACATCGAGGAGAAGGGATATACCAACGTGGATGTGCTGGTGGCGTTCTCCGGTGCCATCAAGGATGGTGGGGACGAGCACACCGAAGGCAGCTTGAATGTTCGCAAGGACGGCTCCCATATTTCTGAGGACCAGACCAAAGCTGAATTCCATGAGAATTTCAATGTTCTTATCGTGGCGGAGAAGTATCAGACCGGCTTCGATGAGCCGCTGCTGCATACCATGATTGTGGACAAGAAGCTGCGCGGTGTGAAGTGCGTTCAGACCCTTTCCCGGCTGAACCGTATTTGCCCCGGCAAGAATGATACCTTCATTCTGGACTTCGTAAACACTGCCGAGGATATTCAAGAGGCTTTCCAGCCATTCTATCAAGAAACCTCGTTATCCCAAGAGGTCAATGTAGACTTGATTTACAAGCTCCAAAAGGAGTTACAGGATTATAGCCTTTACTCTGCAAATGACATCGAGGCATTCTGCAAAATCTATTACTCCGGCAAAAAGCAGGACAACACCACGATGGGCAGGATGACCTCTGCGCTGAAACCGGTGCAGGACCGTTATAATAAGCTGCAGAGTGATGACCGCTATAATTTCCGCCGCCAGATACGGTCCTATATCAAATGGTATGGATACATTTCTCAGGTGTGCCGGATGTTCGATGCCGAAATGCAAAAGGAATATGCATTCTGCTCGTACCTTTTGAATCTGCTGCCCAAAGAATCTGTCCAGATGTTTGACCTGGAAGGTGCGTTGAGGCTGGAGTTCTACAAGCTGGAAGATACCTTCAAGGGCGCGATTGCTCTCCAAGATGAGTCAGTTGCCTATGAACCTGCCAGCGGCAAGGGTAAGGCTGTTCCGGAGCAGAAGGAGCCTTTGGAAGAGGTTATTCAGAAAATCAACGAGCTGTTTGCCGGCGATTTCACCGATGCAGACCGCGTGATGCTTTATGCGCTGCATGACCGTTTGAAGGATGATGCCAAGCTGCGTAAGGTGGCAAGAACTTCTGACCCGCAGGTGTTTGCAGAGAGCATCTTCCCGAAGACCTTCGACGAGGTTGCTCAGGACAGCTATGTTGAGCAAACGGAGGCGTTTACTTCTTTGTTCCAGAACAAGAGTAAGTACAAGGCAATCATGTCCGCGCTGGCAAGTATGCTCTATCGCGAATTTAACCACGATAGATAAGTTGGCAACGATGTCTTCCAGAAATATAGAGGGGATACAATGCGTAAGTTTGAAAGCCTAACCAAATACCTTTCTCAGCTCAGCAATGACAATATCGGCACATGGATTATCGACAGCGAGAACGATGGTACCCCGGAACATCCCATACAGATGCCTTTTGTCAACTATTCAAGGCTTGTGCACAACTTCGTAGAAGATGTATACGCCTTCATGGAAGCCAATGAGAACTTCGAGCTTAACCGGTACGGAGATATCCTGCAGGAGAACGGTCTGGAATGGAGCGGCAAATCTATGAGCGAAGCCGATGTTTCTGATAAGGATGCTCGCTGCGTTATGGCACTGATTATGGGTGCCGTTCGAGCAGAGCGTTTCTGCGACGGTGCACTGCTGGGATTCTTCAAGGATGGCAGCATCCGCAAATGGCTTGCACGTCTTCAAGAAATTGATGAAAAAACCACTGAGGGGGAGAAAAAACATGGCACAATTTGATTGGGTAGAATTCTACGGAGAGTTTGCAAAAACACTGCTCCAATACAAAAATAACCGTCAGGTCATAATCGATAATATCGTTGCTGTCTATAGTGAAGCGGGCATTAACCTGCCTACGCTGGAGAAGGATAACAACATTATAGATATTGACCCATTCACGGTTTTCGGCCTGTTTAATAAGAGCAAGCTGAAATTATCTAATCGGCTTGCAATTATCAAGGGATTGGCGGATAAGTTCGGTGTTAAGACCGCCATTCCGGCTTCCTTCGATAGTGTTCCTACCCTAAACAATCAAAATGCTACATATTATTGGTTTGTTGGCGACCGTAGTCCGGATGATATCAACAATCTGTGGGAGCTACTCGATACTGCATTAGCCTATGCACAAAACCCCTCTGCTGAAAATAGAGCTGCGGTATCCAAGTATTTTGATATTGTAATCAACACAAAGGGCAATGCAAACAGTAAAATTAGTATGGGCCTATACTGGATTGCACCGGATGTTTTCTTAAATCTGGATAGCCGTAATGAATGGTATATCTATGAATCTGGAAAAATTCCGGCGGACATTGTGCAGAAACTCCCAAAGATAGAGCCCAAAATTGCCGCAAGCAAGTATTTTGATATCATTGAAGTACTAACTGCCTTTTTGAAAACTGGAAAAGCGGGTGTGCGCGACTTCAAGGAACTGTCTGATGCGGCGTGGAACTACTCGACCCAGGTGAACGAGGAACAGAAGGCAGCAAAGACGTCCCGTGTTGAGAAAGGCTCAGCTTTGGCGGATGAAGATGTTACCACGGTACATTATTGGATTTACTCTCCCGGAGATAACGCCAATAAGTGGGACCAGTTCTATGCAGCCGGCATTATGGGTCTCGGTTGGAGTGGCATCGGCGACCTTTCCAGCTTCGATAGCAAGGATGCTATGAAGAAAAAGATGAAGGAGACCTACGGCGAGCAGTACTCCTATAAGAATGCTGCACATGCCACCTGGCAGTTCGCAAACGAAATCAAGCCCGGCGACATTATCTTCGTTAAGAAAGGCATGCACAAGGTCATCGGACGCGGTATCGTTACCGGCGAATACCAGTACCGGCCCGAGCTCCAGGACGAGGATTATGAGTACGGTCATGTTCGTACTGTGGATTGGACCCATAAAGGTGAATGGGAGCATCCCGGTCAAGCTGTCATGAAAGCACTGACTGACATCACCCCTTATACTGACTATGTTGAAAAGCTGAACGCCCTGTTCGTGGACGAAGCCGAGGATGTGGAGGAAGTGGAGACCACTTATCCTCCTTACGACGTTGACAAGTTCCTCGAAGAAGTTTACATGGATATTGCCGACTATAATACCTTGGTTGGTCTTATCCGCACCAAGAAGAATGTTATCCTTCAGGGTGCTCCCGGCGTCGGCAAGACCTTTGCTGCAAAGAGGCTCGCATACTCTATGATGGGTCAGAAGGACCAGGACCGTGTGATGTTGGTTCAGTTCCATCAGAGCTATACATACGAAGACTTCATTGAAGGCTTCCGTCCTACCAGCGCAGGTAGCGGCTTTGAAATCAAGAAGGGTTCCTTCTACAACTTCTGCAAGAAGGCCGGCGAGGACCTGGAAAACGAGTACTTCTTCATTATCGATGAAATTAACCGCGGCAATCTGAGCAAGATTTTTGGCGAGCTATTTATGCTCATCGAGAACGATAAGCGCGGTAATTCCCTGCAGCTGCTCTATTCCGACGAGAAGTTCAACGTTCCGAGCAATGTGTATATCATCGGTATGATGAACACCGCCGACAGAAGCCTGGCTATGCTCGACTACGCTCTCCGGAGAAGATTTGCTTTCTATACTATGAATCCCGGCTTCAATTCTGATGGTTTCCGGGCATACAAAACCAAGCTTGCCAGCAACAAAATGGACAAGCTGATTGCCTGCGTTGAGAGCTTAAACAGCGTGATTGCTGCCGACGACTCTCTGGGTGAGGGCTTCTGCGTTGGCCACAGCTATTTCTGCAACATCGAGGATGCAACGGATACGGTTTTGTCGAATATTGTCGAATATGAGCTGGTGCCCCTGCTTAAGGAGTACTGGTTCGACGAACCCATTAAAGTGAAGGATTGGACAAATAATTTAAGGAGTGCAATCAAGTGATTCCGATTAAGAATGTTTACTATATGCTCTCATACGCATTTCAGATGCTGAACGAGCAGGGATATAAGAATCTGGCGACAGAAGACTTCGGCAATGCCGGAGATTTGTGTGCTGCCATTCTTATCCGCGGCATTTCGTATCAGCTGAAGCGCGGCCTGGGGCGTGAGTACATTTCTGAAACGGACACTATTTCTGCCATCCGCGGTAAAATCGAAATCACGGAGTCCATCAAGATTCAGAGTATGATTCGCAGCCAGATGGTGTGCACATACGATGAGTTCTCCGTGAATTCACCGCTGAACCAAATTATCAAATCTACGGTGATGCTCCTGCTCAAAGCGGATATTGCGAAATCCCGCAAGAAGGAGCTTCGCAAGCTAATGGTATACTTTGCGGATGTGTCCACTGTGGATGTTCGCACCATCAATTGGTCGATAAACTACAACCGGAACAATCAGACTTATAGGCTCCTGATTACGATTTGCTACTTGGTGGTCAAGGGACTCCTTCAGTCCAAAAGCGACGGTTCCGTAAAAATGATGGACTTCCTGGACGAGCAGCGGATGTGCCGGCTCTATGAGAAGTTCATTCTGGAATACTATAAGAAGCACTACCCGCAAATCCGGACTGCTGCATCCCAGATTGACTGGGCTCTGGATGATGGCATCGGCACGATGCTACCAACCATGCAGAGCGATATTATGCTTTCCTATAAGAAGGGGGATATCGACAAGACCCTGATTATCGATGCCAAGTATTACGCGCATACCACTCAGGTGCAGTACGATGTTCACACGCTGCATTCCAACAATCTGTATCAGATATTTACCTACGTCAAGAATAAGGCAACTAAGGGTGGAGAGGTTTCTGGAATGCTGCTCTACGCAAAAACCGACGAAGAAATCTATCCGGATAATGAGTATCAGATGAGCGGCAACAAGGTCACGGTCCGGACACTGGACCTCAACTGTGACTTTGAAGCAATCGCAGCACAGCTCAATGGAATAGCAGACGATTTTCTCGAACAGAACGCTTAATTTTTATACACAAGCCTAAAATGGGGGCAAAATTTATACACAAGCAAAAAGGGGGCGTGGAAGGTGAAAGAACGAAGGTATATCGCAATCGACCTAAAATCCTTCTATGCCTCTGTCGAGTGTATCCAGCGGGAACTGGACCCAATGACCACGAACCTGGTTGTCGCCGATGAGAGCCGCACCGAGAAAACCATCTGTCTTGCGGTTTCTCCTTCACTAAAGACCTACGGTATTCCTGGCCGACCTCGTCTATATGAGGTTGTGCAGAAAATCCAGGCTGTGAACAAGCAGCGGGAGTGGAATGCCCCTGGTAAGACCTTTTCAGGCGAATCCTATGACCATACCGAATTGCAAGCTCAACCGGAGCTTGCCGTCTCCTACATCGTAGCGCCCCCTCAGATGGCGCTGTATATGGAGACCAGTGCGGCAATTTATGATGTCTATCTCAAATATATCGCGCCGGAAGATATCCATGTGTACTCCATCGACGAGGTGTTCATCGACGCCACCAATTACCTCAGTACCTATAAATGCACGGCTCATGAGCTGGCAATCCGCATGATACGGGATGTTCTCGCTCGAACGGGCATTACCGCAACCGCAGGCATCGGAACCAACATGTTCCTCTGTAAGGTTGCAATGGATATCGTTGCAAAGAAAATACCCGCCGACAAGGACGGTGTCCGCATCGCCGAACTGGATGAGATGTCTTTCCGGCAGCAGCTCTGGGACCACCGCCCACTTACAGACTTCTGGAGAGTCGGCAGGGGCTATGCTAAAAAATTAGAAGATAACGGCATGTACACTATGGGCGATGTCGCATTGGCATCAATGACCGAGTGGGGTGAGGACCGCTTATATAAACTCTTCGGTGTGAACGCCGAATTACTAATCGACCACGCCTGGGGCTGGGAGCCCTGTACCATCGCAGAAATTAAGAAGTATAGGCCTTCCACCAATAGCCTCAGTTCCGGACAGGTTCTGCACTGTCCCTATGATAATGAAAAAGCTCGGCTCATCGTCCGGGAAATGACAGACCTGATGGTACTGGACCTTGTCGAGAAGCATCTTGTTTCAGACCAGCTGGTGCTCACCATTGGCTATGACATTGAGAACCTGACTAACCCAGAAATCAGGAAGTATTACACCGGACCGGTGACCACGGACCACTACGGACGCCAGGTACCCAAGCACGCCCACGGTACCGCTAATCTTGGCAGGCACACATCTTCTACCCGCCTGATTATTGATGCCATGATGGACCTCTACGAGCGCATCGTGGATAAGAATCTACTGGTGCGCCGGGTTACCATTTCTGCCAACCATGTTGTGCACGAAAGTGCCGCCGGCTCCGCTGCACCGTTGGAGCAGCTGGATATGTTCTCTGATTACGCTGAGCAGGAGCGCAAGCTCCAGGCAGAGCAAGCAGCATTGGAACGGGAGAAACGCGGACAGCAGGCAATCATTGCGCTCCGGAAGCGCTTTGGTAAGAACGCTGTTCTAAAGGGCATGAATTTGCAAGAAGGCGCCACCACTAAGGACCGGAACGAACAAGTCGGTGGACACAAGGCATAACCGGCCGATAAACTTGAATTTGTAGGTGAACAGATGACGAAGCATATTGCAAATATACTCACGGGTTGTCGTATTTTCGGCAGTATTTTGTTGCTGTTCTTTCCTGCATTTTCCTTAGAATTTTATATCACCTATATCCTATGCGGTTTTAGTGATATGATAGATGGAACAATCGCCAGAAAAACAAACAGCACCAGTCAGTTTGGCAGTCAGTTGGACACTATTGCCGACCTCATCTTTGTAGCGGTATCTTTGTTTAAGTTGTTATCAGCAATCCATATTCCTCAATGGTTGTGGATATGGGGCGGTGTGATTGCGGTTATCAAAATCAGCAATATCATATGGGGATATGTTTCTAAAAAACAGTTTATATCCTTGCATACGATGATGAACAAAGTAACAGGACTCCTTCTGTTCTTATTGCCTTTGACAATACCTTTTTGGGAATTGAATTACATTGCCATAGCGGTATGCTCCATTGCAACACTTTCTGCAATTCAAGAAGGGTTTTATATTATTACAGATAGTGGACCCAAGTAATCCGATTTCAGTTTGTCAGAAAGATAACTGCCAATATGTAAAACAATTAGAAAAACTTAAATTTACCGCATGTCGGTTATGTTCAGAAAGAGCAAATATTATGGAATTTAACGAAAAATTACAGGAACTCCGAAAGCAGAAAGGACTTACGCAAGAAGAACTTGCAGAGGTTCTTTTTGTGTCCAGAACTGCTATTTCAAAATGGGAGTCAGGCAGAGGATATCCAAATATTGATTCTTTGAAAGGAATCTCAAAGTTTTTTGGGGTAACAATTGATGAACTGCTGTCTGGCGATGAATTGCTGACCATAGCAGAAGAAGATACCAAGCAAAAGGAAAAGCATTTTTGTGACTTGGTCTTTGGATTGCTCGATTGTAGTATTGCAATGTTTTTCTTCCTGCCGTTCTTTGGGCAGAAAGCAGATGCGATTATACAGGAAGTGTCTCTTTTATCCCTTACCGAAATTGCACCATATTTGAGGATAGCATATTTTGTTGTTGTAATTGGAATTATAGTATCTGGAATTTTAACCCTTGCTCTGCAAAATTGCTATCAAGCATTTTGGGTGAAGAATAAAAGTAAAATATCGTTAGCATTAAATGCAGTTGGAGCACTACTTTTTATC
>JAZQCX010000167.1:0-19018 GCA_045546495.1 Acetatifactor sp.
CGGAATGGCTTACACGCAGAGAGGAGATGCAGTACTCGAAGTTGTAGTCTGCAACCATCTGCTCGAAGATGGACTTGTAACCAGCCAGCTCCAACTCACCACTGGTAACATCGGTGTTACCGGGCTTGTAGCCAAGTACCAACTCAGCATCTTCTTCATTACCGATACATACGTCAACGTACTGCATCAGGTTCTTCATAACCTTCTGTGCCTTCTCGGAAGACCACAGCTTCTTACGGAAGTTTAAGTCTACGGAAACCTTAACGCCGTGCTTCTTAGCTGCCTTCAGAGCTTCCTCGGTCAGAACTGCTGCTGCATCAGATACAGCGGGAGTAATACCGGTGAAGTGGAACCAGTCAGCGCCCTCGAAGATTGCATCGAAGTCGAAATCTGCTGCAGTTGCAGTAGAGATGGAAGAATGAGCTCTATCGTAAACAACCTTGGAAGGTCTCATTGCGGAACCGCTCTCCAGGAAGTAGATACCCAGTCTCTCACCGCACTTTGCGATGTGCTTTGTACCAACGTTGTACTTTCTGAGAGCTGCTACTGCACACTCACCGATCTCGTTGTTGGGAACTGCGGTTACGAACTCAGCGTCATGACCGTAGTTAGCCAGAGATACAGCCACGTTAGCCTCACCGCCGCCGTAGCATACATCGAACTCGTCTGCCTGGATAAACTTCTCATTGTTGGGGGTGGACAGTCTCAGCATAATCTCACCCATGGTAATTACTTTTGCCATTGTTATAAATTCCTTTCTTTTATATAAGTTTTATTTTAATTGGTTTAAAACTTCTTACTTCTGCAGAAGGTGGATAGCGAAGCCTGCAACCTCTTCCTTCAGGTAGATTGCCTTGTACTTGCCCTTCTCATCCTTCTTAGGCTCTTCGAACTCAACACCAAGAACAGTACTCAGGTAGTTTACTGCTCTCTCAATGTAATTAGTTCTGATAGCGATGTGACCGTGAGCACCCTTGAAAGGAGTCTTCATTACTTCGATGATGCTGCCGGTAAATACGGAGCTGTTACCAACCTTAACAGGCATACCGAACAGGAAACCGAAACGGTTTGCAGCCTTGATAGCTGCTTCCTCGTTCTCCTCGTTGATGCCGACATGAACCAGTTCGAAACCGAGCATGGTCTGAACTGCCTCACGGGTCAGCTGCTCAATCTTATCCCACTCACCTGCGTTAATCAGGTCGCCGGGAACCATCCAAGAACCGCCGCAAGCGATAATCTTGGGGAAGTCAAGGTAAGAGGTCAGGTTCTTAGCGTTGATACCGCCGGTAGGCATAAACTTCATGTTTACATAAGGAGCTGCCATAGCCTTAATCTTAGCAAGACCGCCGGACTGCTCTGCGGGGAAGAACTTAACTACATCCAAGCCAAGCTCGATAGCCTGCTCGATATCGGAAGGGCTGGAAGTACCGGGAGTTACAGGTACACCCTTCTCGATACAATACTTAACGGTGTTGGGGTTCAGACCGGGGCTAACGATAAACTTAGCGCCTGCCTCAACTGCTGCGTCAACCTGCTCCTTGTTCAGAACAGTACCTGCACCTACACACATGTTAGGGAAGTTCTCGGTCATAATCTTGATTGCACCTGCTGCTGCGCTGGTACGGAAGGTAACCTCTGCACAGGGAAGTCCGCCTGCACACAATGCCTTTGCGAGGGGCAGAGCGTCCTCTTCTCTGTCAATCTTTACAACGGGAACAATACCGATTTTACTAATCTGATCTAATACTGCGTTCATTTTTTCCTCTTTCTGCATGCTTACATGCTAAATTGATTTGATAATCGTGAAGAATCGCTCTGCGATTCTTCCTGACGAAACTTAGAAAAACTTAGATGCTGCATTTTTGCATCTTAGATTTTCTTTTCGTCATTTTAGGCCAGAAGTTCCTTTACCGCCTCTGCAATCTTATCACACTTGCAGTTTGCGAAGAAGTACTCCTTAAACTTTTCACCGGACAAGGCACCCTTCGCCAGGTCTCTGTCCAAGTTCTTCAGGATGGTAACCATGTCCACATGGGTTACTTCCTTCACCTTATCCAGAATCTTTTTATTTCTCTGCTCGGGTTCCACTCTCTCCTTGGGATAACCGCCGCCACCGGGTGCACAGAACAGCTTCTCGAAGGTGTACTCCAGATTCAGCTCTCCGCCCCAACCGAAGCCCTGTGCAAAGGGAAGTGCCACACAGTTGCCGTCGTTTACCTGTGAGAACAGGTAAGCGTCCAAGGGGGAAGTTACATGTCCGCAAAGTACCTTAGGGAAGGAGTTGCATGCAAGCATAGCACCCTCACCCGTACCACAGCCGGTAATAACAAAATCAGCTGCACCGGAGTTAATCAGTACTGCTGCCAGAATACCGTTCTGTACATAGGTCAGAGAGTTCGGATCCTCCGCTCCGCACATACCGTAGTTGAATACCTCGTGTCCCATGGGCTCAACTACCTTTTTCAGGGTTGCGCAGATGAGCTCATTCTTTGCCGCCTGGCTGTTTTCATTGATCAATGCGATTTTCATGAAAATTGCCTCCATTTATTTTTCTTTCAAAACGCCACAAGAGTCAGTCACGGATTCCTCCGCAACTGACCTTTGTTTTTACTTCATTTGCTCTGCTGTGAATTAGCTGGGCTGCTTACCGATGTAAGCCAGGATACCGCCGTCAACATACAGAATGTGTCCGTTTACGCCGTTAGAAGCCTCGGATGCAAGGAATACTGCAGGACCGGTAAGCTCTTCAGGCTGCAACCATCTGTTTGCGGGAGTCTTTGCACAGATGAACTGGTCGAAAGGATGCTTGCTTCCGTCAGGCTGAATCTCACGAAGAGGTGCAGTCTGGGGAGTCTCGATGTAGCCGGGGCCAAGGCCGTTACACTGGATGTTGTACTGACCGTACTCGGAACAGATATTTCTGGTGAGCATCTTCAAGCCACCCTTTGCAGCTGCGTATGCAGATACGGTCTCACGACCAAGCTCGGACATCATGGAACAGATGTTGATAATCTTTCCGCCGCCCTTCTTAATCATAGCGGGAATAACAGCCTTAGCCATGATGAAAGGTCCGTTCAGGTCGATATCGATAACCTGTCTGAACTGTGCAGCGGTCATCTCATGCATGGGAATACGCTTAATGATACCTGCGTTGTTTACAAGAATATCAATTACGCCTACTTCCTTCTCAATCTTAGCAATCATCTCGTTTACGGCATCCTCGTTGGTTACGTCGCAAACATAACCGTAAGCCTTGATGCCTTTCTCAGCGTAAGCCGCCAGACCCTTGTCTACCAGCTCCTGATTGATGTCGTTGAAGCATACGGTTGCACCGTTCTCTGCATATGCGGATGCGATTGCAAAACCGATACCGTAGGATGCGCCGGTAACAAGTGCTACCTTACCTTCCAGGGAAAAGTTTGTAAAATTGGACATTTCTTTATCTCCTTTTCTTTATATGTGTTATGTTTTACAGTAATCACTCAGAGTTCATTCTCGCCATATGGCTCTGAATGATTACATCAAGTCCTTCATTGCCACGCCGTCCATGTCGTCAAAGTCCTGATTCTCGCCTACCATACCCCAGATGAAGGTATACGCTCTGGAACCGCATCCGGAGTGGATGGACCAGCTGGGAGAAATAACGGCCTCCTCGTTTCTCATAACGATATGACGGGTCTCATCGGGTTCGCCCATGTAATGCATAACAAATGCATCCTCAGGCATCTCAAAGTAGAGGTAAACCTCCATACGTCTGTCATGTGTATGACAGGGCATGGTGTTCCATACGCTTCCGGGCTCCAGCTTCGTCATACCCATAACCAGCTGACAGCTCTCTACCTGACCGGGCAGGATGTACTTACAGATTACTCTGTGGTTTGCATCCTCCAGAGAACCAAGCTCCACCTTATTCTCATCCTTTACGATAACAACGCCCTCTTCGGGAGTTCCGTTAGGTTTAATAACTACGGTAGGATAAGTCTTGTGTGCCGGAGCGGAATTCAGATAGAATTTCGCGGGGTTGGAAGCATCGTCACTTGCAAAGACAATGTCCTTGGAACCCATTCCGATATACATTGCTTCCTTGAAGCCGATCTTGTACACTTTTCCGTCGATGGAAATGGTACCTGCGCCTCCGATGTTGATGACACCCAGCTCTCTTCTCTGGCAGAAATACTCTGCACGGAGCTCGTCTCCTGCGGTAAGAGCGATGGGCTCTGTAGGTACTGCCGCACCTGTAATGATTCTGTCGATGTGGCTGTATACCAGCTTAATTTCGCCGGGAACGAAAAGATTCTGAATCAGAAACTCTTCTCTCAGACGTTCTGTGGTATAGTGCTTCACATCTCTCGGGGATACTGCTGTTCTAAGTTCCACCTTTACGCCTCTCTTTCTCCGGTGTTTGGGTCTGACACAATAAGTAGGTCAAACCGGTACCGGCTGATGCCAATTCATGAAAGTGCTTACATTATACCATACAACGGCAGGCATTTCCATAAAATTTTCAGTTTTTCTCTAAAAAACTTACGGCATTTTTGACTTTATGAGTTCAGTATAATTGAAAATAATCTCCAAGTCTATTCAAATATTTCTCAAAACCTTGCATATTTTGAACTTTTCTACTAAACTGGATTTACACGTGTCGTTTCTGTTTACGGTTATTGAAGCAGTACGGCACTCTCCGGCACTATAACCATACACTCCCCGAGGGCATCCGCACTACCTCCTTGTCCGAAAGGGGTTCCGCAAAAAAGGAGCAACCATGGAAGAAGTAACCTCCTGTAAAATTGCAATTGAAAACTGCGCGCGCACAAAAACCTTTTCCATTGCGCACCTCTACAAAGAAGAAAAAGCCATGGATATGCATATCCATGACTGCTATGAACTGTATTATTCCATTTCCGGCGGCAAACAGTTTCTCATTGATAACCGCTTTTATTCCATTGCCCCGGGCGATTTATTTATCATCAACCAATACGAAAGCCACAAGCTGACCCAGATCGACAACCAGCTCCATGAGCGGATTGTCCTGTCCGTGCATCCCGATTTTATGAAACGGATTTCCACCGACCGGACAAATCTGGATAATTGTTTTTCCAACAGAAGCAGCGGTTTTCAGCATAAGCTCTCCCTGACCAGAGAGCAGCAAAGCCGCTTCCTCTATTACATCAACAAGATTACCTCTGCCAAAGGATATGCACATGATGTGGTGGAGCAGCTTGCCTTTACGGAACTGATGATTCTGATTAACACCCTCTCCGACACAAACGCCGTGGCGGCTTCCCAAAACGAATACAAATACAATCATCAGGTGGATGACATTCTCAGCTACATCAACCAGAACATCAGTCACCCCATCACCATGGAACAACTGGCAGAGCAGTTTTTTCTAAGCGAATCCTACATTTGCCGCATCTTCAAGCAAGCAACCGGAACCACCGTAGGCAAGTATATCACTGCCCGCCGTATCAGCATCGCAAAGGCACACTTAAACGCCGGCGACAGCGTCAATGAAGCCTTTGAAAAAAGCGGCTTCGGCGATTACAGCAGTTTCTTTAAAGCCTTTACAAAAGCAGTTGGCGTATCTCCCAAGAAATACGCCAACCTAAGTGTGTCCTAATTTTCTGTTTTACACAGGAAAAACGCCCGCCTTGTCAAGTGCAGCCTTCAGCTGCTCAATTTCACGCTTCATTTTATCCAGCTCTTCATCCTTCTTTATAATTACACCCTTTAATTCTTTTTCCAAAGCGTTTAATTCTTCTTCATGCTTCTTCTCAATGATATCAATATCAAGCATCAGGGATTCATCCGTCATCTCGTTCAACTCCTCCATTTCTTCATAACGGGAGTACACATGCTCATACAGCTTATGGGTATATCTCCTCAGCTTCTGCGCATCCTGCACTGTTATGTTTCCCAAAGCAAGGTTTTCGTTGATGCTTTTTATTATATCATCCTGTATCAATGTTTGCAACAACTCCAGATTCTCCCGACTGCGTTTCTTTCTCAAAAGTTCCCGGACCCGCAGCAACATAAACGGTATCAAAATCACCATTTTCCGTGCGTTTAATTCCTCCGTGGAAATTTCCTGAAATTTACAGGTAGACACCCGATAAACAAATGTCCCCTGTTTGCCGAAATTCAGCTCCATGCAGTATTCATCCGGTATACGCTTTGCTGAATAAAGATAAATTACCTTCGGCTCCGGAAAATTCAAACAATACCTTCCTTCCTGCTCCTCGGCCGTCCTGAAGGCATGAGCGTATCCGTAATCAAATACACGCAGAATAATCGTTTCATCCTCTTCCATCTGCGCCTCTAAATGATAGCTGTACCTGCCATTAATAGTCAGTATTGTATCCGCCAGAATTCTTCGCAAATCCTCCTTCTCAAATTCCGTCCAGTTGTATGTAATGGTACTATCCGTTGGATATTGTGTATCAAATAATCCGTTAATCAGATTTACCACTGCCGTAGATGACAAAGTCAAAATCTTCTTAAACAGCTTATCATAGATATGATAAATTGTAGTTTCCATATGCAGTTCACCCTCTCTTTACTAAATTTTGATTCTCATCACAATGTGAATATCAAAATAGCGATTTTTAAAACAGGATTTTATCCATAATTTCTCTCACACAAGAAATAGCATAATCACATAAGCACCACCTCGCTTATCAAAAAAGTAAAGGGAATTCAACTGTGTACGTTGCGACCGATACGGTCATAGATAAAAAAGAAAAGTAATTAAAAGATGTAAGAGAATCCTAACACACTCTATCTTGCTTCGCAAGTATTATTAAAAATGTACATGTCTCATTTTCCTAAAAAAGAGACATGTACACCATTTCATCACGTTTACTCCTGTTTCACATACCACTTCGGAACGGTATTGGTCATTCCGTCATACCAGTCCAAAATATCCTTTGCCTGCTTCCGCATTCCCTCAATTTCTTCCTGCCCGAAGGGTACCGCCCAAGGTAGCGAAGCCAGTGCATTGCTGGAAATATAAAGTGCCAGCAAATCCCAAAATTCCTTCGGTACGCTGCCGTTAAAATAACCATCCACCATGCCTGTTGCAAACAAGGGAGTCTCCTGTGCGCACCACACAATACGGTTAAACTCCTCCCACGGGTCCCCATAATCATCTCTGTCAAAGTCAATTACAACAAGCTTTCCGGTATTGTCAATCATCATGTTGCCGATATGATAATCCCCGTGCTGGTAAGTCATGGGACGATTTTTCAGAAGATGACGATTCCTTTCCATATAAGTCAGAAGCGCCTCTCCATTCTCATATTTCAAAGGACATTTTTTGTAGTTCTCTATCTTGCGATCCATTTTTCGATTGAAAAAGGTTTCCCAATCACCGGCATCCTCCGGAGCCTCAACGGAATGTATTTTCTTCAGGATTTCCCCTGCCTGCAAACCATACCGATATATTTCCTCGTCCGAAAAACTATTCATTACGTCCCTTGCATCCTGCCCCTCAACCCAGCTTTGCAAAGAGTATACTCCCTCCTCGCATACGCCGAATGCAACGGGCTGACACATGGGAATTCCCAAAGCGGAAACTTTTTGCATATTTTCAAATTCCGACTTTTTGCGGTCGTACTTTTCCATCGGGGCAATCCGAAGCAGGAAATGCTTCCCGCTCTTATCCGTAACACGATATTTCTGCTCTCCCGACCAACCCTTTTCTATCTTTACAATCTCTGAAAAATCGTCTAATCTCATTCCTGAACTTCTTTCTGCTGTTCTTCTTTTTGTTTTTCTTTTTGTTTTTCTTTTTGTTTTTCTTTTTGTTTTTCTTTTTGTTTTTCTGTTTGCTCTTCCTCTCTCGACCGTTCTTCTTTCGTTTGTTTCTCTTTCTGTTTATCCTCTTCCTGCTGCTTTTCTTCTAAACGTTCCTCCTCATGCCTTTGCAGTTCTTTCTCCTGCTTCTTATCCTTAGACTTTTCCTTCTCATTTTTACAACAAGCTTTCCGCTTTTTTCCAAGCAACATCAGTCCCACAAACAGCACAACACTGACTACGCTGACTGCGATGCCCGCATAAAAGCCCTCGGAAACATATCTCATTTCCAGCTTATACTGCCCCGCCTCCAAGTCAAAGGCCATCAGGCAACCGCCAAACAACTCTCCCCGGACTTCCTCGCCGTTAATCCATACCGTCCAGCCCGCCTCATAAGGCACGGACAAAATCAGTCTTCCGGCAGTTTCCATGGTAATCTCTCCGGAAATCCGGTCACTTTCCCACATTACGTTTTCCATATGCTGTGCGGAAAGTATATCCAATGCCTCCTGTAATACCTCCTCGTCCAGCCGGTAAATCTCCGCATATACATTGGGCGTGGAATCCTCCTCATTTCCGTTTGTCAGAGTAATCGTCTGCCCTTTTTCCAGATACCCCAGATAAACGATGGAACCGTTTTTCAGCTCTTCGAAGTTCTCCTCCACAGTCTGACCGCCTACATAGGTCAGCTTAGAGGTTCCGCCCGCAGTCAGCAAACCGTAATAAATACCGCTCTCCTTTGCGGTCATTTTTACATCATCATCAGAGTCTGCGGAATTCACGCTGACAAACAGTCTTTCCTCTATTCCGAGCTGTTTCACAAGGGTATTCTGCAAACGCAGTCCCGTTCCCGTTTCAGGCAGGTCAAAGCCCGTAGGCGCCACATAACCGAAGGGCAGCGTTGCCGTACATTCGTACAGGTGCACCTCTCCACTCTCCCCAACGCACTGATAGAGATTGCTCTCATAATCATCCGTATTACCAAACATATAGTTTACGTTCAAAAGTGCCGAGGTCAACGCCGTGGCCCCGTCAAAACAGTAAAACACTTTACTGTGACGCATACCCAGCTGTTCGTACATATCCATTACATAGGAATTCATGGTGGAGGAAAAAACACTTGCCGTAGGATATCCGGTCAGCGTTCCGTCATTTTTCGTCTTACGGTTAAACTTTTCCAACCGATAAAAGCTCTCCTCCCGTTCCTTTGTCAGCTCATACAGCGCCTTATAATCCTCCTGCTGTCCGAGATACGCGGAACGGCTGACATTGGAAATACTGGTATCCCAGGTATTGATGCCGCATTCTGCGATGACCGCTACCGCTGCAACCAACGCAATTCCCTTTCTAACCTCTAAATCCTCTCTTGTCCGGTAAAGGTACAGGAATATGGCATACATGGAGATAAATACCAGTGTCAGCAGCTTTACTCCCAGTTCGAAATCCTCATGCTCCACAAACTTCTCACAAAACAGAATAAAGCCCACCGCCGCCAGATAGCCGTAGACAATCTGCTGCGGCTCCGCCTCATGAATCTTTCGGTATGCCTCGTAGCACATTACCAATATCAGGAAAATATAAATAAAGGACTGTCTTGCCGGCAGGGAATCCGGATAATTGAAACCGTGCCAGATAAAATCCAGCAGGTTTGTACTGAAGCCAAGCAGTAAAAATCCCGCCAGTGCCATCTTACAAAATTTTTCGCGAATGGAAATTTTCCGGTTCATCAGATATAGGGGAATCAGCATGATTGCCGCGCTGCCGCTGTATATATTGGGCCAATGGTCCAGCCCACGCTCCGTGTAAACACACATGCAGTGTCTCGCCAGCATATCTAAGACCGAAAAATAGGACTCTATGGTCTCCGGGAAGTCCATATCGCCGAAATCCGTGCGGATGATGGCGCACACCTCCGGTACCAGCAGAATTGCCGCCATACCTCCCGCCAGAAGCGAGTAAAGTGCAAAATTACCGATGCTGCGCAGACGTTTGCCGGAATTCACCAGCAGCACAACAAAGTACAGCACCAGAAAAATACAAATCATAATGGAAATATAGAAATTCGTAAAAATGGAAAGTGCAAGAGTCACGCAGTACATACCGCACTTTCCTTCCTTCACCAGTCTTTCAAGCCCCAGCAAAATTAAAGGCAGTAACACCACGCAGTCCACCCACATAATGTTATAGTTATAGGCTGCCATAAATCCCGAAAAAGCATAAAAGCAGGAAAAAAGAACCGTTCCGAATTCTTTCGTCCCAAAATGCTTCCGCAGATAAACACACATGGTCAGTCCGCATAAACCAACCTTTATTACAATCAGATAGCTGATAAACTCAATGAGATACGCCTCCGGTACAAGCAGCGAAAACGCATGCAGCGGGCTAGCCAGATAATAGACAAACAACGCCAGAAAATTCGAACCGATGCCCACGTTATAGGAAAAATAGAGGCTTTCCCCGCCTCTGATTTTATGAAGCAGTTCGCTGAAAAAGGGCATATACTGATGATACAAATCTCCCGACAGAAAACTCCTGTCCCCGAAAGGATAGATGCTCTTCACCATAAACAACACCAGCATAATCAGTACCGGTATCCAAAATGCCAACCACAGCGGTGCCTTATCTCTATTGAATACTTTCTTAACCTTTTCCATAGTTTCGTTACTGCCTTTCTGTAATCCCTTACGGTTTCCCCCGGACTGCTCTCGCAATTTATCCTTTATTGTATCAAATATAATTCAAATTGAAAACCAAATCGTCATTTTTTCAGCAGGAAATTCATATATTGTCTATCATTCCATGAAAGGATATCCGGAAATGAAAGCAGAGGACATGATGCACCGAAAAATTGCAATTGTGGGAAGAAGAACAGAAACCGAAAATTATGTGAATTACGTCAGGGCTGCCGGTGCAACTCCCGTGGTTACTTTAAGCATGGGGGAATTGATTCACTGTCACGGACTGATTCTTCCCGGTGGCGGAGACATTACTCCCGCCTTCTTCGGCGAGCGTAATCACGGCTCCCGCAATATCAATACAGAGCTTGATATTGTACAGTTCCAGGCGTTGGAATTCTGCATGAAGCATAAGCTTCCCGTTCTCGGTATTTGTAAGGGAATGCAGATTATCAACGTAGGACTCGGCGGCTCTCTGATTCAGGATTTACCAACCTCTCATCTGCACCGCTATGAAAACGGTGATAAGTACCATGCCTCCGTAACCCGGGCAGGCTCCCTGCTTCACAGGCTCTACGGAGATTCCCCCTTGGTTAACAGCGCCCATCATCAGGGCATCCACCGAATCGGACGCGGTCTGTCCGCCATCCAGTGGTGTCCCGAGGACGGTTGTATTGAAGCAATCTGCCACAACAGCCTGCCTATTTTAGGTGTCCAATGGCATCCCGAGCGGATTAGTTCTGAGCAGGCCGGGATTTCCGGTTCAAAAATTTTGAGTTGGTTTGCCTCATACCTCCCCGGGAAGCCTTAAATAAACCTTTTGTTTTTTCTTTTACCTGCTCTCCCGCCATTTCAAACAGGGATTTCACTACCGCTTTCAGGATTGCTGCCGTTTCCTCATCTACCTCTTTCATGGCAGCTACCATAGCATTTACGCTGGTTTTCCACTGGGCAGTCAGCTGAATCAAGTCCTCTGCCCGGGATGCAGAAACCACCTGATACAGCGCATCCACAAAGGTTTTCAGCTGTTCCTCATCCAAGGACAATATCCATTGTGTCAGTGTATTGTCCATTCTCTTTCTTCGCTCGTACACCTCATTTACGCGCATCAGATGATTCCCCTCCACTCTCCAGGTATAAGGGTCATGCTGGGCCAGTCCCAGCCGCTTACTCTCCACCACTTGAAACTGCATATCGCTCTCAAAAATCATTCCAATCAGGGAGGAGCGGGGTAAAATTTTAATCACCCGGCTACGGATTCTGTCATAGCCGCACGCCTCCAACACCTCCGGTCGAAAGCCGGGACCGTCCATGCAGTATATTTTTATTATCCGCTCCTGTATCTCCGTGCGACAATTCATGGCGGCATAGGTTGCCAGATTTCCGCCCTTGGAATGCCCTCCCACATAGAAAGGGCGCTTAATTCTTGTAGCTACCGTATTGAGGTAAGTCACACTATATTCCTGGCTGGGAATGGGCGTCAGAAAGGCCATATTAAAATCTTCCTTCCACCCAATCAGCGTCTCATCCGTTCCCCGATACGCCACATAAACAGTTCCGTCCTCCAGCAAGTAGGTTATGGCGGAAAACTGCGTCTCCCATTGTTTTTCCAATATGTTAACGTAGCAATTCAGCTTGAGGTTTCTGTACCGCCTGCTTTCCACCATCCCCGCCATCAGCGCACGATTCACTTCCTCGTATCGCACATCCCCAAACAGTCTGTTATAATCCGCATGCTCCACAAGACTTTTTAAGGTTACGGAAGGACGATTTTCCCGCGCTCCCGGTACCATTCCGTCAAATTTCAGATAAGAGAGCTGGCACAGCAAGAGACTGTCCACCTCCGTCATCGGCATTTCCCGAAAGGAAGTACCCCCGTATTCTTTTAAATAATCCAGTACCGTTGCCATCGTCCTTCTCCATCCATTCTGCATTTTATCATCTACAATAGAATACCTTTTTCTCATTCACAAAATGCAGACTGTACGGAAATTTTTATGCAAATCTTTTTGCCCAGATCAATGGATATACCTTAGGCAGACAAAAAAAGAGCCGCGTACCCGGAATAAGCTTCCCGCCACACGGCTCAAATATTTCTTACTTATTGTATTCCCATAAAATGCTTTGTTACCAGATTGTTGCGCTGCTGTTCCAGCACAAAATAAGTTAAATCCTTAGGTTCTTCGATATTGTATCTGGCACGCACAAACCGCTCCATGGAATTCTCGATGTTAAAAAGCGTTGCTCTGGTAGTCTTATCCGAATCGCTTAGGCTCTTTTTAAAAGTAAAAATGATATCCCAGCTTCCCAGAATTTCGTTGTGATTCTTTCCCTGTTCGTTTTGCACAACCTCCGCCGTAACAAGAACACCGGTTAAATCCATCAGCTCCGGCGGCTCCTCCAGCCACTTATAGCCGGTCACATAGCGAAGCACACCGTTAAACATCCCCCGCAGTACTTCCTTCGCTTTTATCTCCAGTCCGTCACAACGGAGCACAACCGTCTCCAGAAACCACCCATATTCAAATTCCGGATCGATTTTACCGTTACTCTTTACACCCTCGTACATCCCAATCACCTTTTCCCCATTGAACAAAAAGCAGCACATTGAATCACATGCCGCATTTCACCGCGTACCCTCCGGCCCTTCTCGCAAATAAAAGAATCCTGTTTGCTATTATAGTATAACACACAGGATTCCAAAATGCATTATAAAATTTGTATTACCAATTACATCAAATGTATAGGCAACTTGTCTCCGACACCGTACCTTTCAGGGGTGACCGGCTTCTTCTCCACAGCCTTCTTTACCACCTTCTTCTCGGATTTTACAGCCTTTTCAGAAGTCTTCTCGACAGGTCTTCCGGGCTTCTTGGAAGCGGTTGTTGCCGCTCTCTTAATACTACTTGCTCCTACGGACATTTTTATCTACCTCCTTCGCCAATTCCAGATATTCTCCGGCACTTCGCGCCGATTTTTTATGTACCATAACGGGCTTGGAATTATCCTGCGCCCATTCGATTTCGCTGTCTACACGGATTACCGTGTCGAACACCGTCACCTCTTCAAACTGATTCAAAACCTCCAGTGTCTGGCGACCGTAATTCTTTCTGGCATCCATCTTTGTAATCACCACACCCAATAGCTTCAGTTTTGTGGCTACCTTCTTCACCTTCTCCAAAAACTCAAACATATTTGCTACGCCGAACAACCCCCAAGGGGATGCCTCCACCGGTAAAATGCAGTAATCGGAAGCGCAGAGAATGTTCATGACCCAACCTCCCAGCGTAGGCGGTGCATCAATGAGGATGTAGTCGTACTCACCGCTTTCCTTGATTTTCTCCAATCCTTTGGACAAAATCATCTCCCGCTGCCACTTGGTAAACAGGTCAAACTCTATACTGCTCATCAGTGTAGAGGAAGGAATCAAATCCAACCCTTCATAGGGAGTATGTACAATATAATCCTCCAGCGACTGCTCCTTTGTCACCCCATAATAGAGATTTTTTTCTCCCGATGCAAACTCCAGAACGTCGTCCTCTCCAAAAAAAGACAAGGAAAGATTCAGCTGCATGTCGCCGTCAATCAAAAGTACCTTTTTCCCAAGTGCGGACAGAGAATACCCCACATTGGCACAGGTAGTTGTCTTGCCGCTTCCGCCTTTATTGTTCGTAAAGGCTATGGTCTTCGTCATTTTCTTTGCCATAGAGACATTCTATTCCTTTCTCCGCAAAATACCCCATCCACTCCTCGGACGGACGGATGTCGGTTACTACCATATCTATTTCCGAAAGCTCACAAATCTGTGAAAAAGCCACATTATTAAATTTCGTATGATCCACCGCCAGAATGCGCTGCTTCGCCGACTTTAACATAGTCTGCTTTACCTGGGAAAACATCTCGTTTGCATCGGTAATTCCCTTTTTCATATCAATTCCCTTACAGGAAAGAATCACCTTTTCTACGTTAAAGGAGCTGATACCATCCATGGCCTTAGGCCCTACCAGTGCAAGATAACTCTCCCGCAGGGTTCCTCCGGTAGAAATAATATCCCATCCGCTTACGTCGGAAAGCTCTACCAGAACTTCGATAGAGTTCGTAATCACCGTCAAATGCTTCCTGTTTTTTAAGGCCTTTACAATCGCCACCGCTGTTGTACTGGGGTCTACAATAATGTGTTCCCCCTCCTGTACAAGATTGCTCACCAGCTCGGCAATTACCTGTTTCCCTCGCATATTGCGCTTTTTCCGTACATTAAAGGGCATGTCAAAGCTCGTGTTCTCGTTTAAAATCGCGCCACCGTAGCTTTTTGTGGCAAGACCGTCCTTATCCAGCTTATCGAGGTCGCGCCTGATTGTCTCCTCTGACACGCCAAAAAGGGTACTCAGCTCACTGACCACCACCTTTTTTTCGTCCTGCAATTTCTCCAAAATCAAGTTCCGGCGTTCCACTGCAAGCATATCAACTCTCCTATAAAATGGACTTAATAATCTGCTCATCGGGATGAGCAATCACCGAGGAATCCAGATACATTCCGCTCTGCGCCACGCTGTCTCTTGCCCGCGCAATCGCTGCATCTACCGCAGAAACCTCTCCGCAAAGATAAACGTAGGATTTACCGCACATACCTTTCGCCACACGCAGCTCAATCAGTTCTACCTCTGCCGTCTTCGCCGCCATATCCGCCGCCACGATAATCGCCGCCGCATCATAAGTTTCCAGAATTCCCAAGGCACTTACATGCTCCACATGGGTGGTTCCGTAAATTGCCGGGAAAATACCCTCATGGGGATTACCCAGCACAAAGCTGTCAATCAACTGCTCCGGATAGCGCGCCTTTGCCGTTTCCACTGCCGCATCCACCGCGCTTAAATCTCCCGTAATCAGGGCAATATACTTACCGGGGCAGACCACCTGCGCTTCTATCAACTCTACGGAGGCTGTCTTCACCATTATATCTGCCGCCGTAACACCTGCGGAAACTGTTTTAAATTCGATCATTCCGATTGCTCTGCTCATTCTGTTGCCTTTCCGTTACTTCCTTGCGGTTATCCGCTTTTCTATTTTGTGCTGATAATCACGTAGTCCTTGGTTACTTCCCGTACCACGCCATCAATGGAAGCATGAATTCCCACACTCAAGCCGTTTGCGGGACCTGCAATGGGCTGTCCTGCCTTCACCACATCTCCCTTTTCCACAAAGGGCAACGCCGGTGCGCCGATGTGCTGACTCATGGGAATCTTCACCTTACGGATATGCTGTGCTTCCTTCCAGAAGCCGTCTTCCTGTAAGGGTGCCGCCACATCATACTTTGCTACGCCCAATCTTGCTGCCAGACGTTTTTCCGGCACCTTGCGGTACTCTCTTGCGGCACTGACCGGTGCAGGCTGTACATCTGCAGGAGCCTTCACACCTGCCTTACGCAGTCCCCCTTTGTACTCTGCAATCAGGCTTCTGGGGGATAATCCCTGGGGACAGGAGAAATTTTCACACAAGCCGCAGGAGCTGCAAAACATGGTGTTGATAAACACATTTGCATCCTGGAAATCCTGATTTGCCGCACTTCGCATAAACTTGTGGGGCTCTATGGGATGTCCCAGCGCATGTCTGGGGCACAAATTTGTACATGTCTCACACTGACAACAGGAGGATGCCGCTCTTTTTAAGTCGATGGCACTGTTCCTGTTCTGTCGCTGAATCAATGTATGGGATTTATCCAAAACAATAATTGCGTTGGTGGTTTTTGTAATTACCGTATTCTCGTCACCGGGTCTTCCCATCATGGGACCACCCATCAAATAAGCAGGCTCTTTTGCGGTAATCTTACCCGCATACGCCACCACATCCTTTACGGCTGCTCCAATGGGTACACGAAGGGTAACCGGATGCTCTACCTCGCCCACAACCGACACCAGCTTATCAAACACCGGTGTGTTTTGCTCCATGGCACGGTAAGCATTGTAAACCGTCTCCACATTAAAAACGGCTACTCCCGCCTCTATGGGAAGCCCTCCCGGACGGATTACCTTTCCGGTGGCCTCATAGATGAGTACTACCTCATCTCCCATGGGATATGCGCCGTCCAACAAGTGAATTCGCATATTAGGATACGCATCTATATATTTTTCTATGGCTCCGATTGTCGCCTTATATTCCTTTTTAATTCCGATAATTGCCTCTTTTGCACCTACGGTCCGGGCAATGGTATCAAACGCGCTGAGAATCTCCTCCGCACGCTGCTCCAAAAGCTGTCTGTGCAGCTTTAAAAGAGGTTCACATTCGGCGCAGTTCATGAGAATGATTTCGGCGCGCCCGTCTATCTTTGCATAGGTGGGAAATCCGGCTCCTCCGGCTCCTACCACGCCCTCATTCTGCAGAATCTGCTGCAAGCTGTTCTTATCCATAGCAAGTCTCCTGACAGTTTTACCTCTCGTCCACAATGCCGACGATAGCCGCATCCACCGGCGAACCCTCCATACCTACGCGGGCTGCGCTTCCGGTTGCCACAAGAACGGTTTCCCCGATTCCCGCACCGATATTGTCGATCGCCACGAAACGGGAGGCGCATGCCGCCATCTCCTCCAGAGGCTCAATAATCATAAACTTATTTCCGATCAGGTTGTCACATTTGCGTGTGGAAACCACGCTTCCCACTACCTTACCAATTACCATGGCTCTTCTCTCCTATGGTACAGACGGACAGTCCGATTTCTCTCCTGTCCGCCTGTAAAATACTGCTTTCACACTACTTAATAATAGTCATTTTATCACCGGTCTTAATCTTGGATGCATTTGCCTCATCGGTATCAATATGCATCTCCAGGGTAAAGCTTTCGTGAACACGAATCTTCACCTGATTAAACACGGTTCCTCTCTCGTTGTCCGCCTTCACGGACACGATATCGCCGTCATGGACACCTGCCGCAGCAGCATCTGCCGGGGACATATGAATATGACGCATGGCGATAATACAGCCCTCCTTCAGGTAAATCGCACCCTTAGGTCCCACTACCGCGATAGGTGCACTGCCGGCTACGTTGCCGGATTCCCTGATGGGAGCTGCGATTCCCAGCTTCATGGCATCCGTAGCGGACACCTCCAGCTGAGAGGCCTTTCTCACCGGACCGAGCACGCGCACATTTTCAATGGCGCGAAGCTTTAACCCTACAACCGTAACGGTTTCGTTACAGGCATACTGTCCGCCCATCAGTTCCTTCTTCTTCGTCAACTGATAGCCTTCTCCGAAAAGAGCCTCCACGTGCTCCTGCGTCAGATGGATATGTCTTGCAGACACGCCCACCGGCACCTGATAGCCGTTCGATTTGGTCTCCATCTGATTCAAGGACTGGAGTACCATTTTTGTAATCATTTCAACTGTCTGCTGTTCCACGTTGACCGTTCCTCCATACTATAATGGGACTAACTATTCAGCGCCCTATTTATTACTTAACTTTAGGAAGAATCATCTCAACATCAGTGTGAGGACGAGGAATTACATGGGTAGCTACCAGCTCACCCAGCTTGGATGCGCTTGCAGAGCCTGCCTCTACGGAGGACTTAACTGCTCCTACATCACCGCGTACCATAACGGTTACCAATCCGGAACCGATCTTCTCGGTACCTACCAAAGTTACGTTTGCTGCCTTACACATTGCGTCTGCTGCCTCGATTGCTGCTACCAGACCTCTTGTTTCAACCATTCCTAATGCTTCCTGTGCCATTTTCATTTCCTCCTGTTATTGTTTTTTCGGGGTTCCGGCTTCCTTCATACTTCGCCGGTTCCATTGTTTCATTTTTAGACCTCTTGTACGGTCTGCTTATCAAGAGCATCCGCGGATGCCTGCTTACTCATAAATCTGCTTGCGCTCAATTCCACTATACGCAAGATTTCCTCGTGGGGATTCGCGATAACACCGCTCGCCACGGGCTTCTTAATACATTTCTTTGCGACTGTCTCAACCGCCTCCGTGATGGATGCCACATCACCCTTAATCACGATGGTTACAAGACGTCCGCCAAGCTTTCTCTCCCAGGTAGCCAGCTCCACGCCCGAGGTCTTACACATAATGTCCAGTGCATCCACTGCGGCAACCACACCTGAAATTTCAATAAAGCCTAATGATGTATTGCTCATTGTCCGGCTCCTTCTAAATATTTGTTAAATGCGGGGCAGAATCTTCTCAACGTCGGTATGAGGACGGGGAATTACGTGTGCTGCTACCAGCTCGCCCAGTCTGCTTGCTGCTGCGGAACCGCTCTCAACGGATGCCTTTACAGCGCCTACATCACCGCGTACCATAACGGTTACCAGTCCGGAACCGATCTTCTCGGTACCTACCAGAGTTACCTCTGCAGACTTGGTCATTGCATCTGCTGCCTCAATTGCTGCTGTCAAACCTCTTGTTTCAACCATTCCTAATGCTTCCTGTGCCATAATGTTCTCCTTTCATATGGGCAAAATGTTTTATTTTATGTGTTTACAAAATGTACTGCTATCAGTTCTTATCCAAGCCGCTGAGCTTCAGCATCTTTCCGGTATCCCCGGTGGG
>JAZQCX010000168.1:0-33337 GCA_045546495.1 Acetatifactor sp.
TCACCGACCACGATACCGTAGACGGCTTAACAGAGGCGATTGCTTACGCGGACAACTTGCGTAACCCGCAAAACACCGTTACGGATTCCTGTGCACAAACCATTCCTGCCGCACGCGTGCCGGAGGTCATCCCCGGCATCGAATTCTCCACGGAATACCACGGAAAGGATGTTCACATTTTAGGGCTTTATATTGATTATCATAACCATAGTTTTACCCAAAAGCTGCAGGATTTCGTAGATTCCCGGGTTACCCGTAACGAGAAGATGTGTCGTCTGCTTCAGGAGCACGGCATTTCCGTTTCCTACGAAGCTCTTCTTGCGGAATTTCCGGATGCGGTAATTACAAGAGCACATTACGCCCGTTATCTCATCAGTCGCGGGTATGTAAAAAGTATATCGGAGGCATTCGACCGCTATGTAGGTGATTACGCATCCTGCTATGTTCCCCGTGAAAAGGTCACGCCCATACAGGCTGTGAAGCTGATTCTGGAAGCCGGCGGTATTCCCATTCTGGCACATCCCATTTTATATCGCATGAGTGATGCCCATCTGGATCAGCTGACAGCCGAATTGACAGAAGCGGGGCTTATGGGAATCGAGGCTATCTACAGTACCTATAAACCCACAGAGGAGCGTCAGATTCGCGCTCTTGCCGCCAAATATGGTCTGCATCTAAGCGGCGGAAGCGATTTTCACGGCTCAAACAAACCGGGGCTTGATTTGGGAACCGGCTACGGAAAACTGTATGTCCCGGATGATATTCTATTTAAATTAAAAAGCGAACACAAAGGTTAATAAAAACCGGGAGAGCTTTTATGCCCTCCCGGTTTTTTAGTCATACTCTCCGTATTCGCAGCCCACATTTTCACAAATCACCTCATCCACAAGCCTGCTGCCACGGTACAGCTTTACGGTTCCGATTCCGTTGCCCCCGTTCCACAGACGATTATGGCGTTTTTCACCCGTAGGAGCCTCATAATTCACAAGAAGCATGTCTTTCTTCTTACAGGTAATATCCGTCACCATCCGATTGCGCCAGGTTCTCTGCTCTATATGCCAGATAATCTGCGTTTCACTTTCCTTACATTCAAATTTCGTTCTCGTAAATGTCCAGAATTTCGAAAAATTGAACTCGTAGCATTTTCCCTGGTACCAATACGCAGAAAGCAGTTTTCGTTTCAGCGCCACGGGACCGACCTTAGGACAACCGCCGCCAATGTCGAATACACTGTTTTCCAATTTCTCCCCCGTGATTTTACTCGTCAGGTGGTTAGAAGAAAGCCACACCCAGGGTGACGTAAAATTCTTTCCCCAATTTTTATCCGCGTAACCGTAGCAGTTTTCAGGGGATACCACATACCGCTCTCCATTCCAGATTACTTCACCCGAGTAGGCAGTTTTCATTCCTTCCGCATGCCAGAACATCTCGAAAAGCTGCATTTTGCGGAACAGGGAACCTGCACCGTAGCCCACGTTAAACGCAACCTTTTTATCCATTTTCAGCTTCCAGCTCATCTCACCGTTACCGCACATCCATTCCGGATGCGCCTCTGCGCCTTTCACTTTTACATGCCCGTACATCTCATTTTCCGTACAAAAGCAGTCCTTCGCTTTTACGGCAAAGGGAGCTTGGAAAGATACCTCTATCTGATTCCATCCGAAAAACCTATGTAGCTGTGTTCCGTCTTCTCCCCAGGAACCTGCCTTCACCATCAGATAGGACGGCCTTATTCCCTTGGCCCTGTTTTCTATCGTCTGGCCGAATACGGGCTCCTCTCCGCCGCCGGCAGGATTACATAAAAAGTATTCAATAAAAAAAGCCTTTTCCTCTCCGGTGTTCTCGTGGTGCGCCGTAAAAGAATGCCACCACCAATCATAGCCGCATTTTGCCTGACCGCCAATTAGCTGACATGTGTTTCTTTCTATCTCATGTTTGTTAAACATACTTTGTTGCTCCTATGTATCAAGTGTCTTCTCCTAAAGTGCATAAAGTGAAAAGAAGCATTGCATACCATATTCTGCAATGCTCCCGCTATCTTACGTTTATACCGGACTATCCTTCTACGATTAAATATCTTCCGTCGCCGATTTCAAACACCTCATCAGCCTCCAGAATTTCATCGCCCACGGCTCCGTCCACGTCCAGTCCCTCTTCCTCAAAAAATTCAATGACCTCATCCACAGAATTTACGACTACCGCCATGCACTCTTCCAGAAAGTCCTCTGCTTCCTCCAAGGTTTCTGCTACCTTTTCGGGAAATAACTGCAACTGCTTCTCCAAAAAACACTCTAATACGTTATCGTCGAATTCATGCATAATTTAGTCCTCCTTTGATTCAAGTCTACCTAATACATACTATGCTGTCAACCCTGTCTTTCCGGTATATTATAAAAAAACGACCGGAGTTTCACCAAAACTTCAGTTTTGAAATTGAATTGCAAAAACACCGCAAAATATCGATGCTACAGCAATTCCAACAGTTCCAACGGATGGGCAATAATGGCATCTGCATCAGCTTCCTCCAGCTCCGCACGCTCCCGAAAGCCCCAGAGCGCACCGACCGTAAAGGCTCCAGCACCTTTTCCTGTTTTCATATCCGTGGCAGTATCTCCCAGATAAAGCACCGCCGTTGCCTCTAAGCCCAGCTCCTCCAATACCAGCCTTGCCCCCGTCGGGTCAGGCTTCACAGGGACACCGTCTACCTGCCCCCGCAGGATGTCAAAATATCCTTTTCCAAAAAGAGCTTCCACTACGTCAATGGTCTGAACATGGGGTTTGTTGGAAAGTACTGCAATCTTTACGCCCCGCTCCTTCAACGCCGCAAGTAACTCCCTGATTCCATCATAGGGCTTTACCTGATACATACAATCTACGGCAAAATATTTTTTATACAACGCGAAGGCTTCCTCAAAATGGGTAAGCCCTGCATCTCCTGCCGCCGTCAGCGCACGCTTCACAAGCGTTGCCGCACCGTCACCCACAAAATACTTATAATCAGACTCCAAAAAAGGACCATACCCAAAGGGTGCCAGTGCCCTGTCTGCACAATACTTGATACTGGCGATGGAATCCGACAGGGTTCCGTCCAAATCAAAAATCACTGCCTTCTTCATCGAATCCACTCCTTTATTTCCTGATACAGTCTTCCCGCCGGAAGCCCCACCACGTTGTTGTAATCGCCCTCAATACCGCTGATGTATCTTGCGCAAAAGCCCTGAATTCCATAGGCTCCCGCCTTATCAAGACAATCTCCTGTTGCTACATATTCCGCAATTTCTGTCTCCGTCATTGAGCAAAAAGTAACACCTGTTTTTTCATGGAAGCTCTTCTCGATTACGCCCCCGTCCGTTGCCCGGTGCACAAGGGTTACTCCGGTATACACCTGATGGGTTCTGCCGGACAACTTCTGCAACATTCTTTTTGCTTCTGCTTCATCCGCAGGCTTTCCGAGAATTTCCCCGTCCGCCGCAACCACCGTATCCGCCCCGATTATGAGAAGCTCTTCTTCAGACTCGCCCACGCCGGTAGCAGCCTGCATTTCTCCCGCAGAGGTACCCTCCGCACCGCCGTACAACGCCTCATACACCGCCTGCGCCTTCTGACAGGACAACTCTTCTACGATTTTCGCCGGCTCTGTGGCAGTTATTTTTTCATCCACATGGCTTACCCGCACCTCAAATTCTATTCCGATTTGTTCCAGCAATTCCCGCCTTCTGGGGGATGCCGATGCCAGTATTATCTTCATTGTTACATTTTCATCCTTTTACCCGAATTCCGTCAGGCGTCTGACGATGCTCTTCCTCTTAGAAAGCCTATGCCTGCTGTCCCAACAGATAATCAATAAACTGCTGGGCACTTCTGCCGGACAAACCGCCATGGGAAAGCTCCCACTTGTTTGCCGCTAACAGCAATTCCTCCTCCGGCATTCCGATACCGTTTCTCTCCGCAAGCGCTCGCACAATATTCTGGAACTGTTTTTTATCCGGTGCACCGAAATAAATCGTTACACCGAAGCGGTACACCAGTGACAGTTTTTCCTGCACGGTATCACCGGTATGCATATCCTGTCTGATTTCTTCCTTGTCACCGTAGCTTTCCCGAATCAGGTGGCGGCGGTTGGAGGTGGCATAAATCAATACATTCTCCGGCTTCTTCTCCAGACCACCTTCAATGACCGCCTTTAAGTATTTATACTCTGTCTCAAACTCCTCAAAGCTTAAATCGTCCATGTAAATAATAAACTTGTAATTACGCTTCTTTACCTGACTGATGATTTCACTGATATCCTGAATCTGGTGCTTGTACACCTCTATAATACGCAGACCCCTGCCGTAATACTCATTTGCAATCGCCTTAATACAGGAGGACTTACCCGTCCCCGCATCTCCGAACAGCAGACAATTATTCGATTTTCTGCCGGATACAAATGCCTCCGTATTATCTATGAGCTTCTTCTTCGGTATGTCATATCCCACCAAATCATCCAGCTTCACATGAGCGATGTTGAGAATCGGCACGATATGTACACCGTTTTCGTCCCGCACAACCCGGAAGGATTTATGCAGCCCAAACTTACCCACACCATATTCCCTGTAAAACTGGGTCAACGTTTCCTTCATTTCCTCTGCGGTGCTGTCCTTACAGAATGCTTCCGCCAGTTCACAGATTCTTGCACGGATTCTGGTATTATATACCTTGCTTTCCAGACTGCTGGTCGCATAATTTTCCACCAAAGCATACTCCGGCACATGAAGCTTCTCCATCATGGGCGCAAAATCATAATCATAAAATTCCTTGAAAATCATGATATCATGGAGCGCAGCAGCATTGATGGTTCCCTCAATTTCCCCGCGGATTTCACAGCCGCAGCTGTAGCTGTTTTCGTTATTTACCAGCAGGTTTGCCAGATAACAATGCCACAGATTCCCGTGGAAGCCGTAATTTCCCGCTAGCTCTATCAACCGGTGAATACACGTATAAAACAAGGACGCCATCGCCTCCCGCGTACAGGAGCGGCCGTTCTGCTCCTTCGTCATGGAAGGGTCTGCATAGTGCGACATAAGCCACGCCATGTCATACAAAAGGTCCCCCTCTTCAAAATTTCTGTATACAATCAATTCCTGTTCCCGCATTGTTTTCTCCTAATCTTCTTCGCGTCGCTTGCTTTTTTCTTCTTTTTACTCCTTTTTTCTCTCCGGAATCCATCCTCGCCCTGCTCGGATGTCCGCGCCTTCGGCGCTTCCGATTCCGTCGCGATGACACGTGCAAAAGCAAATGCCGCTTCGCGTCGCTTGCTTTTTCTTCTCTCTTACTTCCGCTTTCTCTCCGGAATCCATCCTCGCCGCGCTCGGATATCCGCGCCTTCGGCGCTTCCGATTCCGTCGCGATGACACGCGCAAAAGCAAATGCCGCTTCGCGTCGCTTGCTTTTGCTTACGTGTCATCAGTAGTTCCCGAGTATTTTCATGTTGCGGGCTTCGTCGCGAAGTCCACGCAGTGCATTTTTTACGGCACTGTCTGCCAGATTTCCCTCGAAATCAATAAAAAAGCGATACTCCCAGTTTCTGTCCTCAATGGGACGGCTTTCGATTTTCGTCATGTTTAAGTTGTTGTAAATAAAGTGGGACAGCATATGGTACAGGGAGCCGCTTTCGTGAGGTACCTCAAAGCAAATGCTGACCTTCTTTGCATCCTTGCGGAAAATCTTCTGGTTTGTCACAATAATAAATCGGGTGGAGTTTGTGCCGGAATGATTAATTCCTTTCTGTAAAACCTCCAATCCGTAGAGCTGACCCGCATACTCACCGGCGATGGCTGCCTGAGTCATATCCTTCTCATCTGACACCTTCTTTGCCGCAAAAGCGTTGTTCTGCATACTGATTTGCTGCCAGTCATAGTTTGCCAGAAACTTCGAACTCTGCATCAGCGACTGGGGATGGGAATAGACCGTCTTAATATCCGTAAGCTTTGTCCCCGGTACTGCCAGCAAACAATGCTCAATGGGGATAATCTGCTCTCCTACAATATAATTTTCATACTCCTGCAACAGATCGTAAATCTCGTTCACAATGCCTGCCGTGGAGTTTTCGATGGGCAGTACCGCAAAGTCCGCACTTCCCTCGTCGATTGCACTCATGGCATCCCGGAAGGTATCCACATGAAAGCTGTTGATTTTATCACCGAAGTATTTCACCATTGCTGCTTGGGAATAAGCACCTTCCGCCCCCTGAAATACCACTCTGGCCTTCTTTGTTTCCAGTTCATCCACACCGATAAAAGGCAACTTCCCCTGACTTCCGTTTTCTGCCAGCAACTGATATTGCAGCTTTCTGCTGATAGACATAATCTGCTCAAACAGCTCCTCCACGCCGCGTCCGTTAAATTCGCTGTGGGTTAAAGACTTCACCTTTGCAAGCTTCTCAGCCTCCCGCTGCTTATCAAAAACCTTTTTTCCTACAGATATCTTATACTCTGCCACCTGACGGCAGACATCCATTCTTTTCTCAAACAACTCCACCATCTTGCTGTCGATAGCGTCAATTTGCTGACGCAACTCCAATAAATCCATGTGTTTGCTCCTTTGTTTTTATTACTCCTATCTTATACCAAATCAAACTTGATAGCAAGCAAAAAGGGGTGTATAGTTAAGGTAATTGTTTTAGGATTTACAAAGGATAGGAGTACCGCAGATGGGTAAAAAGAAACGTGATATTTTATTTGTGATTCTGGGATTTGTAATCTTCCTTGTTCTGGGTGCGTTGTTTATACTCTTCGGACGTGTTTCCGCAAACCCTGCCGGAACCGTTGGAAACACCGCCGGAAACCTTTATAACAAGGGACTTTTCTGCGAATATAACGAAACCGTATATTTTTCCAACAGCAGCGATGGCGGCAGTCTTTTTGCAATGAACGCAGACGAAAGTAACGTCCGCAGGCTGAATGCATTAAATGTACATAACATTCTTGCCGGTGGAAAATATCTGTATTATTACCAGACCGGTTCCACTGTGACAGGTCTGGATTTCGGTCGCATTCCCGGCATGCGCTCCTTTGAGCGCTGCCGCTTAAACGGAAAAGACACTGCCACCCTGACCCCCGATGATGTTCTTACCTGTCAGTTAGTGGACAACTACCTGTACTTCCTGACCTCGACCTACGACGGACCGTCCTTTTACAAGATGAAAATTGACAAATCCGAGAAAATAGAGTTGGCGCCTCTCGCCATCACCCCTGCCAGTGTGCAAAACGGAAACATCTATTACAACGGTGTGGACGACGACCATTATCTCTATGCACTGAATACCGCAAGCGATGTGGTTTCTGAGGTCTGGAAAGGAAATATCTGGTACCCCATTGTGGAGGGAGACTACGTTTACTATCTTGACGTGGAAAACAACTATCGCCTGTGCCGATATTCCATGTCCCAAAATCTGGTAGAGGTACTCACCAACGACCGCGTGGACTGCTTTAACGTAGGGAACGGCTTCATTTATTACCAGAAAAATAGCCCCGACAAAAAGGATAGCTATGCACAGTTGAAGTGTATGTACACAAACGGCTCCAATGTCCAGGTGATTGCCGACGGCATCTTTACCAACATCAATATGACCTCCCGTTACGTTTACTTCCAGCCTTTCGGAGACGAAAGCACCACCTACCACTCTCCTCTGGGCAGTAACATTTACAGCGTATTTTCACCGGTGGAGGACTAAACCACTTCGCTCTGATTTCTCATCCCCGCTCCGGACGTAACTTATTCGCCCCGGGAGTCCGTTGAAATATTGGTCAACAACATTTCAGCGTGCTTCCGGGGCGCTTTTCTCACTCCTCAATATGGTCAAGTCCCTGACTTAAAATGGTTACAATATGGGAATCCGCCAGAGAATAAAAAATCGTCTTGCCATCCCGTCTGTTTTTCACTAAATCCATTTGTTTTAAAACACGGAGCTGATGAGAAATTGCCGACTGGGTCATCCCCAGCACCGTCGCAATATCATACACACACATTTCCGAGCTAAGCAACACATACAGAATTTTTAAACGGGTTGCATCTCCGAACACCTTAAAAAAATCCGCTAAGTCCTGTAATTCCTCTTCCGGCGGCATCTTTTCGTCAATCTTTTCCAATATCTCCTGATTTACATGGATATAATTCATCTCTTCCGTCTTTCTCCCGTTTTTTGTATTTGCTATCCGTTTATATCTATTTATTCTATCAATCTACCAGTTAAAGGTAACATATCGCTTTTTTATTTGCAAGAATCATTGTATTCGCCGCGATACACCTTTTCCATACCTTCTGTCATTACAACGGTTCCGTCACGCTTCACAAAAAGCACTTCCGCATTGTACTGCTCCGCTAACTGCATTCCCTTTTCCGCTCCCAGTACAAAACAGGCTGTGGAAAGGGCATCACTTAAAAAGCCATCCTTAGAAAGCACAGTCACTCCCGCAACACCGCTGTCTGCGGGAAATCCCGTAGCCGGATCAATAATGTGATGGTATCTTACGCCATCTACCTCAACATAGCGCTCGTAATCCCCGGAGGTAGATACACACCATTGTCCCTCCAGCGACAGAATTCCGATAAATTCAGCCGGCTCAAGGGGATTTACCACTCCCACCTGCCAGAATGTTTTATCCGGCTTCTCGCCATAAGTCAGAATCGTTCCGCCAATCGATATAATTGCACCTGTTACCTTATCATTTCCGCGCAGAAAATCGTGGATTTTATCGGCGGCAATTCCCTTTCCTACCGCCCCTAAGTCGATAGCCATGCCCGTAGGTAAAAATGCCTTATTTCCCTCCAAGCGAAGCCGCTTACTGCCGCACAGGTTCAATGCCTGTTGTAATGCTTCCGTCTCCGGCAATACATAATTTCCCGACCGCTCTCCTGCCGCCCAGCTGTCCAAATCCCACAGTCTGACCACCGGACTCATGGTAATATCAAAGGCACCCTCCGAGGCACTTCCAACCTCCAGGGAGTGTTGTAAAATTTCCTGCATACGGGAAGAAAGTAAAAATCCTTCCTCCGTTCCCGCCGATTCGTTCATCCGGAACACCTCGGAAGACTCAAGGCGCCAGGACAGTTCCTGTTCCTCCAAGCTTTTCAGCATGGAAGTAATTTCTCCTGTCAGAGCCGACCTTTCCCCTGCATCCTGCTCAGTACTGTATATGCTTTGCTGCACCACTGTTCCCATGGCAGTATCAACGCTTTTTACCTGCTTCGGTTTTCCGTCCCCACATCCGCACAGAGACAGAACAATCCCCGAAATCAGTACAGCAGTAAAAAATTTCTTCATTTTATCTCCCTGCTTTGTTATAATAATAGCGATTCTTTTGTTTATAATACCAACACCCATCGGGAATACCTTCCTGCTACGGAAGCTTCCGAACGGGCCCACATAAGGAGTCTGTCTTGAAACATAAAACAACCGAAAAAGCCGTGCCTCTGCTTCTGGCAGGTGTGCTCATGATTTTAATTGTCTGCAGCCTGTTTGCAATCCTACGCCCTACGGAAAGTCCAAAGAACCACATCGCAGATATTTATCAAAACGGCTCTCTGCTGCAGAGCATTCCCTTAGGGGAAGTAACTACTCCATACGAAATAACCGTGTCAGGAGACAACGGCTGTATCAACGAAATCGAAATACGCCCGGGCAGCATCGGCATTGTCTTTGCGAATTGCCCCGATAAGCTCTGTGTTCATCAAGGCTTTATCAACGACAACAGACTTCCCATCACCTGCCTCCCAAACCGGGTTGTGATTGTTCTACGCACCGACAATTCGGGACATCCCGGTTCAATCGCACCCGATATGATTTCATATTGATGCGGAATACTCCATAAAACCGTAATTCCTCCGGGCAGATATCCCGCCGGAAAGGAGCATATAATGACCATCCGCAAGCTGACAGTTCTTGCTCTTTATACAACCCTTTCCCTCGCCATTTATGCGGTGGAAAGTGCCATCCCGCCCCTCGTTCCCATCCCGGGAATCAAGCTGGGGCTGGCAAATATTATCACTCTGATTTTACTGCAAAACTATTCTCTCCGGGATACGGTATCAGTGGTTCTTGCACGCATCCTGCTGTCCACACTTCTGTTTGGTCAGTTTATGAGCCTGCTGTACAGCCTTGCCGGCGGTATCGGCAGCCTGTTGGTAATGGCTGTTATCAGTCGTCTGTTACACAAACGCTACCCGTACCTGACCAGTGCCGTGGGCGGACTTACCCACAACCTTGGCCAGCTGTCCGTAGCCTTTTTGCTGACGGCCACTCCGGGGGTACTGGCATTTCTGCCTTTCCTTGTAATCAGCGGCATTCTCACCGGCCTCTTCACCGGTCTATGCGCCCACTTTGGGGAGAAATTCTTACTTCCGCACATTAAGAGGCTTTAAATCGTCAGTCCTGCGAGCCCTCAGTTTCCTGCAAGCTGCGCCAACAGCTGTGTTACCGTCTTACCCAGAATCGGATGTCTGTAATTCGGAGCCAGCTGCGCCAGAGGCTTCAAAACGAAATCCCTATTCTCCATATCCACATGGGGAATCACTAAGGTATCCGTTTCATAAACCAGCTTGTCATAAAATATAATGTCCAAATCAAGAGTTCTCGGCCCCCATCTCAATTCCCGCTTCCTGTCTGCGGCCTGTTCAATTTCATGGAGCACCTGTAAAAGCTTCTCCGGGTCAAGCAGAGTTTTTATTTCCAGCATCCCGTTTAAAAACTCCGGTTGCTCCGTTACACCGTAGGGCTTTGTCTCCAACAGCTCGGAAACCTTTGTCACCGCAATCTCATCATGCTCCTTTAACGCAAGAATCGCATTCTGAATATACGCTTCTCTCTCTCCCATATTGGAGCCCACCGCAATATACGCTTTATGCCATCCTCTGCTGATTTTTACCGATACACATTCAAAAGGTAACGGAATCGGCGCATCCGGCTTGCGGATTTCCAAGTCCAGAGAATATATTAAATCAAACTTTAACAAAATTTCCTTTGCCATCCGCTGGGCCACCGCTTCCAACAGCTTACAGGTATTGTTCTGCATCCACTCCGTAATGAAAAGACATACTGCGCCGTAATCTGTAGACAAGGCTAAATCATCAGCCTTTCCCGCAGCCTTTATATCTCCGTAGAGTGTTGCATTCACAATAAAGGTCTGGCCGTTTTTCGTCTCCTTCGGAAAAACGCCGTGATGCGCAAATACTTCTAATCCCTCAATTCGAATTTCATCCATTTCTCTTTTATTATACATCACTTACAGCCTCCCTTCATAATTGCTTCCGCCATTTTTATGGCTCTGACATTTTCCTCCACGTCATGCACGCGGACAAACATGCATCCCTTCATCACCGCCATTACGGTAGTTACCAGCGTACCCTCCAGTCGCTGTTCCACCGGCAAATCAAGGGTCTGTCCTATCACCGATTTTCGACTACAGCCCAACAACAGCGGGTACCCAAACATATGCAACTCTTCCATGCAATGCAGAATTTCCAGATTTTGTTCATAGGTCTTACCAAAGCCTACTCCGGGATCAAGAATGATTTTATCATCGCTGATTCCGGCCTGCTCCGCCAGGTGAATGGTCTCCGCCAGGTCCGCAGCTACCTCCTGCATAAAATCCTCATACTTGGGTTCCTTTCGGTTATGCATCAGGCAACAGGGAAGACCGCTCTTTGCAATAACGCCCGCTATTTTATCATCATATTTCAGTCCCCAGATGTCGTTAATCAAATCCGCCCCAGCTTCTGCTCCCGACTTTGCTACAGGACCTTTACAGGTGTCCAGGGAAACCGGCACATCGAAATTCCTTTTCAGTGCTTCAATCACCGGTACAACTCTTTCTATCTCCTCTTCTGCGGAAATCGGCGTATAGCCGGGTCTGGTAGATTCACCGCCCACGTCCAGAATATCTGCTCCTTCGCAAATCATTTTCTCCGCGTGCTTTAAAGCACAATCCCGTTCTACCCACTTGCCGCCATCGGAAAAAGAATCCGGCGTTACATTTAAAATTCCCATCACATAAGTATGCCCTTTTGTCTGAAACTCCTTATTTCCGATTCTCATGTCGTCTCCTTTCCGGGATTTTACGCTCCATGGTTTACACATCCGGCCGCACATCATCGTCCGTCACAGCACGCATCTAATACCGCAGCCGTAAGTTCTTCTGCTCCGCTGACCACTTACATTCCTCCTGCACCTTACAGGCATAGCAGGCTCTGCTCGCTTTATCCGCGCGGTACAATATCCCCCGCAAGGTTTTCTCGGAAGCAATTTCCCGATTCCTGTGGCTAAGAATAGCGTCCGTAATCAGCTTTGTCTCCTGCTCATCAAAGTCGCAATCCCTCAAGATTCCGGGCGCAAGCTTTGCACTTGCCACTTCGTGCGGAACTCCTTCCTTATACTGCCGGTGCTTTCCGATATCGTGGAGCAGTGCCGCCGCATATATCAGTACACGCGGAATACCAAGCTGTTCCTCCAAATTCAAAATCATACCGATTCTTGCCACATCCAAAAAGTGCACCATATCATGACGGCAGAAGCACCTGTCCGCTTCTGCCGCATTATTTTTCTCCAAATTCTCAATAAATAAATTATGATTTAATATTTTATCTATTCTTTCCATTTTTCACGCCCTACAACACTGCAATCCGGCATTCATCCGTCAGACCCCTATATCGTTTCCATCCTCATTGCTACTGCATCTTTCCACCCGGCTGTTACAGCTTTTCCATTCGGACGGGCATACTCTTTCAAATTCCGTTCGTACCGTTTCCGCTCAGGTAAACCGCGCTTTCACATTACAGCTGCAACATCTGGAAGAAACGGTTCTGCAATGCCTCGTCCTTATCGAACAGACCTCGCGTGGCAACGGTTACCGTCTTACTGCCCGGCTTCTTAATCCCACGCATAGTCATGCACATATGCTCTGCCTCTAAAACCACCATAACGCCCTGCGCCTCCAAATGCTCTGCCAAGGCATCTGCAATCTGCCCCGTCATGCGCTCCTGTATCTGCAATCTGCGGGCAAATACCTCAACCGTACGCGCCACCTTGCTAAGTCCCGTCACCTTTCCGTTGGGAATATAAGCAATATGCGCCTTACCGAAAAAGGGCATCAGATGATGCTCACACATGGACTGAAAATCAATATCCCGCACCAGAACAAGCTCATTATTCTCTACGGAGAATACCTTAGAAAGGTGGGCTCCCGCATCCGCGTCCATTCCCGCAAGCAGCTCTGTATACATTCTTGCGATTCTGTCGGGTGTTTCGGTCAGCCCTTCTCTGGAGACATCCTCTCCCATGCCTTCCAGAAGCAGTTCTACCGCTTTTTTTATCTTTTCCTGATCTACCATTCTATTTCACGACCTTTCCGTACTTCGTAGTCACAATCTCCATCATTCTTCCGAGATAAGACAAGGAACCGAAAGCGATGATTACATCATCCTTTCCCGCAAGCAGCATGCTCATCTCCACTGCCTCCTCCAGGCTGTCTACTGCCGTAACGTTTTTATGTACCTTGGCAATCTCGCATGCCAGGTCATAGGCGGGCAATGCACGGGGATTATCCGGCGTTGTTACGGTGATAATCTGGTCCGCATATGCATGCGTCAGTCCGATTATCCGCTCATATTCCTTGTCCTTTAACACTCCCATTATATAGATAATTCTCTTATTTGTAAAATAAAATTCAATGGATTCCGACAGTCTTTTTGCCGCATCTTCATTATGGGCTCCGTCTACGATAAAATAAGGTTTTTTTTGCAACACCGTAAATCTGCCGGGCCACGTTGTTTCCTTTAAGCCCTTTCGCAGCTTTTCCTCCGAAATCACAAATCCCTTTTTCCTAAGTTCCCCTAATACTTCCACTGCCAGCATTGCATTTTCAATCTGATACTTTCCTGCCAGTGTAATCTCCAGCTTTTTATATCCCGCATAATCAAACTGCTGCTTCTCCAGACCGTAACGGATGTTTTTCAATTCACCCGGCTTTGTAAGCACCAGCGGACAGGAAACCTTTTCTGCGGCATCACAAATCGACTGCATGGCATCCGGCTGCTGCATTGCGCTGACTGCCACACAGCCGGGTTTTAAAATCCCCGCCTTCTGTGCCGCAATTTCTCCCAAGGTATTTCCTAAAAACTTCATATGATCCATGCTGACAGGGGTAATCACCGCCGCCACCGTATTTTCTACAATATTCGTGGCATCTGCCAAGCCTCCCATTCCGGTTTCCAGCACAACCACATCGCACCGCTTTTCCAGAAAGTACAAAAAGCCCAGTGCAGTCTCAATTTCAAAGGGCGTCGGATGGGGCAGACCGTCTGCTGCCATTTCCTCGCAAATCCCCTTAATCTTCTCTATTCCCTCGCAAAGTGCTCTATTTGAAATACACCTGTTATTTATCTGTATTCTCTCTCGATATCGAAAAATGGTAGGGGAAATATAACGTCCCACCCGATATCCGGCACAGCTCAACACATTGGCTATATAGGCAGATACCGAACCTTTTCCGTTGGTTCCCGCAATATGAACAAACTTCAATTCCTTCTGGGGATTGCCTAACCGTCTGCAAAGGTCTCTCACACTGTCAAGTCCCGGAACAATCCCGTAGGACGCACAGCTTTCGATATATTCCATTGCTTCCCGTTCCGTCATCACCCTCACCATCCTTCCTGTCCTATCCCATCATTTCTCATTATTATTTCATTTTCGCCATCCGCTCCGGAAGCCTTTTCCTCAAACGGCTTGTATATTTCCCTCTGCCACGGACATACTGACTAAAAAGACATAAGGAGTTCTCATGAAACAACATCTGCTTACCTTCTTTAAAAGCTTCCTCAAATGCGGTCTCATCGGTTGGTGCATGGAAATCATCTACACCTCTCTACTGGCACTGCGCAGCAGGGATCTTACACTAAAGGGAACAACCTCCCTTTGGATGTTTCCCATTTACGGCTGTGCCGTATTCCTGACACCCCTTATCCGATTGCTGAAAAATCTGCCTGCATGGAAGCGGGGACTCACTTATGCCTCCATGATTTTCTCCGCGGAATATCTTTCCGGCAAGCTGCTTGCAAAACGTAACCTCTGCCCTTGGGATTACAGTAAGAGCCGTTGGCATATCGGTAAAGTTATCCGCTTAGATTATGCACCTTACTGGGTCGGCGCAGGTTTGCTTTTTGAGCGCTTCCTTTCCTCTCCCAAGAAAAAGGATTCCACCGTATAAATGCCGACACACACCTTACCGACAAAACGCTCTACAATAACACCCGTTCTGTTATTGTAGAGCCTTTCGATTCCCATATAGTTACAGCGTTCCCTCGTCCAAATCTTCCATATCGCCGGAGCCGATATCCAGCATATTAACGGTCCGTCTTTTTAATCTGGCAGCCTCGGACTGCTCCAGAATAAAATCCTTCAACGTTCTGGAATTTTTAATATGCTTCAGCACAAGCTGCATATGAGTGGTATCTCCGGTAAAGCAGGTTACCGTACCAAGCCCGAACATCTTTTCAAACAAGGTTGCACTGTGCTGTACATCCTGTACCTTATACATATAGCAGTCATTTTCTACGGTCTTGAAAAAGCCCTCTCTGACTGTAATCAAATCCTCTTTCACAATGTACTTCGTAAAGGTAAAGGGTAATCCTAAAAACACCCAACGCTTTCTCTCTGTAAATTCCATCCTTTTTTCCTTTCTCCCGTATGTACGGGACTTCCATACCGTTTCCGCTCCAAAGGATTAACCGCTCATAATCCCGTAACCGTATTCTCTGTTTTATTATATACGAATACGGTTGCTTATGCAAACTTTTTTCCGAAACCCTTCCATGTAACCATTGAAACTATCGTCAAGACATGCTATGATATAAAAAATAATTCAGGAGGTTCCAACATGACTGCAAATGAATGTATTAAAGGACGCCGAAGTGTCCGCAGATTCACCGAACAACCTGTTTCCCACGAGGTTCTTTCCCGGATTGTGGAGACTGCATCTTTTGCTCCCAGCTGGAAAAACACACAGATTACCCGTTACATTGCCGTAGAGGGCGAAAAAAAGGCTGCATTGGCTAAATGTACCTCTCTTTTTCCCGGAAACGGTATCATTATGGATAATGCTCCCATGGTAATTGCCGTTACCATGATTACCGGACGAAGCGGCTATGAAAGAGACGGCTCCTTCTCCACTCCCAAGGGCGACCGCTGGCAGATGTTTGACTGCGGTATCGCTGCAGAAGCTTTTTGTCTGGCGGCTCACGAGCAGGGTCTCGGAACCGTTATTCTTGGTCTTTTCGATCAGGAGGAGGCAACCCGTGTATTGGAGCTCCCCGAAGGCAGAGAGCTTGTTGCATTAATTCCCATCGGTTATCCCGCTGAAACTCCCGTTGCTCCCAAGCGTAAAACCGTGGAGGATTTATTATCCTATCAGTCATAACCATAAAGTCGAAGAGTTTCCTCTTCGACTTTTTTTAAGGAGGCAAAGATTTATGAGACACTTAATGAGTCCGGTTGACTTCTCAACGGAAGAACTGGAGAAACTGTTTGACCTTGCAAACGACATTGAACACAATCCGCAGAAATATGCTCATGCATGCGACGGCAAAATTCTCGCCACCTGCTTTTACGAGCCCAGTACCAGAACGCGTCTCAGCTTTGAGTCAGCTATGACAAGACTGGGTGGACGCGTTATCGGCTTTTCCGATGCAGGCTCCTCTTCCGCAGCAAAGGGCGAAAGCGTATCCGATACCATCCGTGTTATCTCCTGCTACGCGGATATCTGTGCCATGCGCCACCCCAAGGAAGGCGCACCCATGGTAGCTGCCGAGCATTCCGGCATTCCCGTAATCAACGCCGGTGACGGCGGACATCAGCATCCCACACAGACCTTAACCGACCTGTTGACCATCCGTAGCATGAAAGGACGTCTTAACAATTTTACCATCGGTCTTTGCGGTGATTTGAAATTCGGACGAACCGTCCATTCGCTGATTAACGCCCTGTCCCGCTATGAAAACATCCGGTTTATCTTCATCTCCCCCGAGGAGCTGCGCGTACCGGATTACATTATTGATATGCTGAAATCGAAAAACATTCCTTACGAAGAGGTGATTCGTCTGGAGGAAATTATGCCTGAGCTTGATTTCCTGTATATGACCAGAGTGCAAAAGGAACGCTTCTTCAACGAGGAAGACTATATCCGTCTGAAAGATTTTTATGTACTGAATCCCGAGAAAATGGCACTTGCCAAGGAGGATATGCTGGTGCTCCATCCCCTTCCCCGTGTAAACGAAATTTCCGTGGAAGTGGACACCGACCCCAGAGCTGCTTACTTCAAGCAGGCACAGTACGGCGTATACGTCCGCATGGCGCTGATATTAACACTTCTGCATCAGGTATAAAAGTACCACGCATTACCACCTTACAATAACCGACATTCAGTAAATAGCTACCGTAATACAGGAACCGCAGTATAGAAACGAGGATAATTATGTTAAACGTAGGAAAAATCGAAGAAGGATTTGTATTAGACCATATTAAGGCAGGAAAGAGCCTCGACATTTATGAGCACCTGCAGCTGGATAAGCAGGACTGCACCGTTGCCATCATCAAGAACGCCCGCAGTAACAAGATGGGCAAAAAAGACATTCTCAAGGTGGAATGTGATATCAACCTGCTGGATTTGGATGTACTGGCTTTCATCGACCACAGCATCACCGTCAACGTAATCAAAAACGGTGAAATCGTGGAAAAGAAGGAGCTTGTGCTACCCAAGCAGATTAAAAACGTTATCCGATGCCACAACCCCCGTTGCATCACCTCCATCGAGCAGGAGCTGCCCCACATCTTCTATCTGGCAGACCCCGAGAAAGAGGTTTACCGCTGCAAGTATTGCGAGGAGAAATATTCCGAGACTGCGAAATAAAACCAAGAAGGATGCTACCCCAATTCACCAAAATGGGGAGCATCCTCTTCTGATTTCATAAATGAAATGTTACACTCTTCTACACCAAAACCGACCTTTGATACAACTCATACACCTTATCTATATCCAGGCAGATTAGCTCCTCATAACTATACTCTTTCATCAGCTGCTGTACGAATCTGGTTCCTAAATAATATCCTGTATCGCAATGCCCCTCATAGAAAACCCAGTCTCCGAAATACCGCTGGGAGATTCTTGTCATGGTAGGCAGGTCATTGTGAAAGGCCTCCGCAATTTCGTTCAGATGCTCATCACACCAAGCCTTCCAACCGTTCTTATCCTGGTGAAAGTATTCAAAGTCCTCCAAGATCATCTGCTCGAAGTACATTGCAATACCTTCCGTAAACAGCTGAAAGACAAAGTTTTTCTTTACGTCTGTAGACTTCTGCTTCAGATTTCCGTACTGCTTCTGATAAATGTGTCCCAGTTCATGGTAAATCAGACCATACAGACAGTCCACATCACACCAGTCCAGCTCAATTATCTTCTCCACGCCCAGCAGCACCACATCTTTTCCGTTGATTTCCGTAACCCAACCTGCCGCATTACAAAGCCCCAGATACAAAACCACCTCCGTATCCGGTTCTCTGCCGAACTTCTCTTTGATTTTTTCGCCCAATCCATCCGTCACCGCCAGAAACGCCTCATGCAGTACGTCCAGTTTCGGATTTCCGCACACCGCCTCCAGAATCGGCTGAATGTCCCGCTCAAAAACGCAGTTCCCGTTCCGACTGTACTCGTCCACATCATCCTTTAGAATATGTGCCGAATTTTCAAAAATAGAATTCATATATGCTTCCCAGCGGTCGTATTGAAAAATCCCGTTTTCAAACAGCCCGCCGATTTGTGCATAGGTGTCCACAATTTTAATCATCTTTTCCCTACTTTCTCAATTGCTCGAAGTCCTTTGTTGCATTTCACTAATGTTTTTTCGCGTTGCTCCTTTTTTGTCGCTTTTCTCTGCATGTCTCCGGATTATCGAAGCATCTTAAACATTCCCGGGCCGTCCCACTCACAGGGACGCTCCTCAAAGCCCTTCTTCTTGTAAAAGGAAACCGCTTCCTTTGTGCTGATTAGTTCAAGGCTGACAGCCCACTCCTTGGGAATACTTTTCCGGATATACTCCTCCACCGCATCCATCAACGCGCTTCCCACTCCCTTAGACTGGTACGCGGGAATCACTGCGAAATCCTTTACATAAAAGGACATACCGCCGTCTCCCAGAAGCCTTACCATCCCCACCGGCTTCTCTCCGTCATAGGCCGTAAAATTCACAAGGGTGTTTTTAAGCGCCCGTTCCACCTGCCCTCTTCCCGGCGCATCCCAGCCCACGGACCGATACAGCTCCAAAAATAATTCAGGTGTCAACTTATCCACGTAAATTCTCATATAAATTCCCATACCTTTCTTCTGCCTGCGAACCTTGGGCTGCAACCAAAACTTTCTCCATCTCGATGGCTTTCCAGCCATTGGGACGCACCACTGTTTTAATCTCCTGAAAACCGCATTTTTTATAGCATCTGTACGCAGGAATATTGAAATCAAATACACACAGTCCAACTTTTCTTGCTCCAAATGCTTCTTTACAATACTGCATAAAGGTCTCCAGAATTCGAGTGCCCAAGCCTTGTCCTACCAGTGCAGGGTTCAATACAAATCTGCCCACATAGACCAGCCCTGCCTCTTCGTCCCTTGTAACGATTTCTATGGTACCAACCATTCTACCGTCCGAATTTGCTTCATATATCTCTGCACCGCCTGCCAACCTATCCTTAATTTGTTCCTCTGTTATGGGATACTCATATCCCCTACCCGCCCACTGGGTAAGAAAATCCGCATCCTTATCTTCGCACCAGCTGACAATATTTTTTATATGTTCCTCTCTGATTCTTTGTATCTCCATAACCCGGAATACGCCTTTCTCTGAAAGTCCGACCCTAAATATCAAACCACTAAAACGGTCTTTCCCTAATTTTATCAACCCCTACAATTTCTGCCAAATAAACAGAAGGTTTACTTCTCCAGTAATTTCAAAAACCTCTTATCATTCATCTGCTCATTCGTAATATAGTTACCATCAAAAAACAAGGCATATGTTGTTATCGGTGTAGGAGCATTTTGTGCTTCTTCCTTGCTCTGCAAATGAATTGCTTTAAACTGTATGGCTTTCTCTTTTGCAATATCTTCAATTACAGGAACATACTTCGCATTAAACGGACATTGACTGGTGTAATACAAAACATATCCCTTTTCTTCAATGTGAGGCTGTTTCGCGCATTCCTTAAACCTCGGCAGCTCTGCATTATCATCAAAAGGCAGATACCACAACTGAATACCATTATCAGCCTCATCACAAACTCGAAATCCTTTATATTTCAGAAATTTGGGATCCGCCAAAAAAGGCTTCTTCTTTGCCGCCGCTAAAATGCATAATCCCTTTTTCCCTTTGCTTTTACTATCTTCCACACAAGCATTTAACAAGTCTGATGAATATCCGTGTCCCTTAAACGAACCGGCCACCCATAAGCAATCAATATACATATAACCATCTGCAGAAATCGGATTCCACGCATATTCGGCAGGGATATATTCAATAAAGCATTTCCCTCTTTCCTTACTTTTCAGAAAAACCAAGCCATCTTCAAAACATTCCGACAACCACGCCTTTTTGGAAGATACCTGAATATCATTGCTATTGGAAATTGCACAGCATATATGCTCCTTTTCGATATTTTCGCTCGTAACCTTAATATATTCCATTCTGTAAACCTCCTTATAATTCCACTCTTGAACCGGCTCATTTAGCATATAAAGATATCACTCGCCGCCTTTCATCAATATCCTTTTCCGTCTCTTCCATATCCTTTTCAATCAGCGGACGCATACTATCCTTGTACTTCGATAAATCCGCTTCATGAAAACATGACAATATTCCGGGAATGTATTGCGGCTTTGCCAGTCCCACCTGCGCAAGCGCCTTGATACACTGTCTGGCAGTAATCGGTTTTTCATCCGTAACATGTGTGAGGAAATCAGAAATAACCGAATCAAAGCGGTTTTCCTCATCCCACTGAGCATTCGCCGCAAGAATATACAATGCCCGGTTTCTCACCAATGATTTTGGATAGTCAAGAAGCATCGCAAAGTCATCAAAGTATTCATACCATTCATCCGTCTCCCGGCTTTCCGATATGATTTTATCGGCAATGGCACAAGCGTATTTATCATCCTTTGATGTCAATTTTGCTATGATATCTTCTTTCATTAAGGTTCAACTCCAAATTCACAGATTGTCGCGTTTCTTTTACTACTTCAATTCTTTCACATACAGCCGGTCGGTTCCTTGCCCATAATTCACAATATCTTTCAGATACCGGTATCCGTATTTTTCATACAGACCGACATGCTCCGACGGAATGTAGGTTTTCTCAAACCCGGTTTCCTTTGCATATGTATTTGCGAAATCAATCAGTTTTTCACTAATCCGATGTCCGCGATAGTCTTCCGAAACAAACACACCGGATACCCATGGATATATTTCAGGCAACGGGTAATAGTCCGTCTTCATAATAGAAGCCATTCCCACAATTTGACCGTCTGCCACTGCTGCAAATACGGTTTCCCAATCACTAAACGCCCATGTCCGAAGCATCTGTAACATATGCTCTTTTACATCCTCCCAAGAAAAGTTCTCAACGAAACGGATTAGCTTATCCGCCAATTCGGTATCTTTATCGACCTTTCTTATCTCTAAGGTATTCGGGTTAAACTCCTTCTTCGCAAGGCCGAAGTGTTGCTCCACCTTTCGTACCGTTTCCTCAACCGTACTGTTTTCGGTTCTTTCGATCCAAAAATAGTCACTGCCCTTGATGTCATTACATCTTTTCTCGTTGAGGCTTCTCAAGGTTGCATTACATGTCACCTTTGCCTTTTCCACATCAGATGCACTGTGAATAAAATTACGAAATCCCTGATGGTCGGGACGATTGCAGTAATCCTCCACTAAATTCGAAGGCTCTTTTATCAAAAAGACGATTCTCGATGCTTCTGTAAATTTATCCGCTTCCTCCACTGTCAGATGGCAGTCACACAGCACAATCTGATTCTGCGAAAGTCGAATCAAATCCAATAACACAAAATCCAGTTGTTCTCTTGTGTTATCAATGAGCCAATTTTTATAATCCTCTACGGTGCGCCCGAAAAACGCATCTGCATCCTGAAAGACCTTATTCATGGACGGCTGAAAAACAGGATTTGAAATTTTCCGATGATTTGAAAACTGCTCATCAATGTCATAAACCAATAGGTTGTGTCGTCTTGCTAATTCCCGCGAAATCGTTGTCTTTCCGCCACACGGCGTTCCGGTTATAAAATAAACATTTTTTAAGTATTCTTTGATTACATTGTCTTGAAATATCATTGTATTTTCTCCTTCATTAAATAGTTTTTAGTAGGTTGTTGTACATAAAACTATTTAACACAGTTCTATGTACTCAGATATTTCTCAATCGTAAGAATGCCACCATATAAATCACCTCCATGATTTAAAATCTTCTGTTGCTCTCAGTCTCACTGCGAGACCGGAAGTTGTACGTTCTCCTATTTGTTTAAGATCGCATAAACAAAAGTATCTTTCCAAATCGGATTATTATCTTCATCTCTCCAAAAATAGACATTCTGTTTCATATGCGCTTCTCTTGTAAATCCCAAACTTTCAAGCAGCTTCCATGAGCCTAAATTACACGGGTCACATTCAGCAAAAATCCTATGTATCCCTTCTGAAAATGCCTTTTTTATTAAAGCCTCACAGCTTTCCTTAGCATATCCCTGTCCCCAATACCGTTTATTAAATACAAATCCCATTTCGAGAGCTTCAAAGTCCCGCTTTCCCAGATACAGATTTCCAATCAGCTTGCTATTTGCCTTTAATTCAACTGCAATCATCTCATCCGCAGAAATTCTCCAATTAAGATTTTCTTCTGCCGCTTTCATGGTCATGGGTTTATACGGCTCATACTTTACCACTTCTTCATCAGATAAATATTCATACAAATCCTGCAAGTCCTCTTTACAGTATCTTCTTAGAATCAATCTATCTGTCTCTGTAATCATTTTCTTTTCCGATATCATATTGCCCTTTCATGTACCTCTTGCCGTTTATCCGGCACTCTTCACCTATTACCGGTAAAGCGCTTCCCGTATTTTCCGCATCTGTTTCCAAACATTATCTCCATAATTGCTTACCAAAACCGAAATCATATTATTGTTTGGATTATATTCGGAGAAGAAGCTTACTCCCGGGTCGCACCCCTGGAAATATGCCAAATCCCTGCCGCCGGGATTATCAATTATCCAGACACCGTAACCATAATATCCCTCTTCGGCATGCAGACCATCGCCGCTCTTTTTGCTAAGCATGGCGGAAACTAATTCCTTTGAAATTAATTTTCCATTTAATAAATCACGCCAAAAGCGAACGATATCCTTAACCGTAATAAAGGCTCCACCTGCACCGGTTCCCTTTACATCCACAGAAAAAATGTTTGTACGGAAGTCATTTGTATCTTTACAATATATGTAATTATTCGCACATTTTGCCGGAAGCCTGTCTAACTCGTAATATCCCGTTGCCTCCATACCACATACATCAAAAATATTTTCTTTGAGATATTGGTCAAAAAACATCCCTGTTACTTTTTCAATTATCATTGCAAGCAATACATAACCTGTGTTATTGTATTGAAACCTTTCGCCCTTGGGATACATCATGGGCTTACTTATAAACAGTGGCAACAAATCGCTGTTATGCCTGATTTTATAATTCGGATAATCTACCCATAATTCTTCATATTCATCCATAACACTTTCGTCAAAATAATCGGGAACACCGGAAGTGTGATTCAACAGCTGTTCAACCGTCACCTCAGCGTCAATCTTTTGCAATTCAATATCAAGAAGCTTTCCCAAAGTATCATCGAATTTTAATTTTCCCCGTTCAATCAGCTGTAATATTCCTACTGCAACAAAAACTTTTCCCGCTGATGCACTTGCAAATTTCGTTTCCAACGAATTCGGAACTTCATTTGCCAAATCCGCATACCCTGCTACATGCTCACACAATATTTCTTCCTCTCTGACGATATAAATGTTTCCCCGAAAATCAACATCTATCACCTTTTTCTCATCCATACCAAACACATCCTTTTATAATTCCTTGTACATGAACAAAACATGTTCACTGTCTGCAAAACCGTTTTTCCGGTAGAACTTCGGCGCAGGCGCATACTTGTTTGTGGAAAGCGTAATGCCTGCAAATCCCTTTTCCTTTACGTATTCCCCTACCTTTTCCAACAGCATGGTGCCATAGCCCTTGCGCTGAAGCTGTGGCTGTATAAACATTTCTTCTACAAACACTTCGCTGTTGTTCCACCACACTTTCTCATGGGCAAATATAGCTCCGCATACCTCACCGTTCTCTTCCATCACATATCCCACAAATTTTTTCATATCGTAAAAATCCGTCAGATATTCCGTTGCCACTTCCCTGTTCCATCTGCACTGCCACAATTCGTTGTTATATACACTGCATAAAATATCTGCGCAGGAAACGATATCCTTCTGTTCCATTTTTCTTATGTTCATCTTTTCAGTCCGCCTTTCACGTTCTTATTTACTTTACATTCCTGCCTTTTCTTATTTTCTATCTTTTTTCAGCCACATCTTTAATATTTATTATTTTTTTCTTGCTCGACTTCCAAACATCTTACTCCTGCCATCAATACCTCCACCGACAAGTCAAAGCTCTCTCTAATCGATATGGGATTACCAAAGGCACCGTTATTCACAAGCAACGCATAGCCCTCTAAAAATCCTCGGAAGGTACGAATTAAATGATTTATGGTTTCGTCCGGAATACTCAGCGTTCCCATAATCTTGAACAAAACAGTAAATAACCGCTTTGTTGCATTCAGCGTCTCCTCATCCTGAAATTTGTTGTACCAAAGCATTGCATTGAACACGCCCGGATTTTCTGTTGCATATTCGTAAAAAGCGTAACACATGGCTCTCATCGCATCATAACCACTCACACCCACTACTGCCAAAAGAAGCTTTTCCTCCAGCTGCTTCCATCCGTACAGCATCAGCCCCTTCTTTAAATCCTCCAGGCTTTTAATATGATTGTACAAAGACGGCGTCTGTACATTAAACTCATCCGCGATCAGCTTTAAAGTAATATTCTCAAGTCCTGTTTCATTTGCCAGACTTGCTGCTCTCTCAATCACAAGATTCTTATCCAGTCCTGCTCGTGCCATCCGCATCACCTGTCCCTTGGTTTGTTGTTAATTCGATTATCATTTTAACTAATGCCATTAGTTTTGTCAATATAAAAAACTTCAGGCACAGCAAAAACACTTTTAAATTAATTCAGGGCGACACTGCGTGCCGCCCCGGTATGATTATCGCTCCCATTACAAGAGAATATTTCTTACTTCCTATTTCTCATTTTCTTTTGTGGTCCTGAAATAAAATACAAGCATCAACACCGCTGCCACGATAAAGGGAATGGCTCCGATGATGCCGGTGGGTGTCGGCCCAATAAACGGATTCCCGCCATCTGCGGTGCAATACATCCCCACGCCGCAAAGACTGTTGATTGCCCCATGCCCTAAAACTGCCGGAATACAACTCTTTGTCTTCATGGCAACATAGGACAGGAAAATCCCCATAACGATGCAGAAACCGCACATTGCCGCAATTCCTGTAAAAGGAAACCCCGGATACCCCACTCCGTAATTATGTCCGATTGCGGTAAGGGGTGCATGCCATAAGCCCCATATGATACCATTCACCAAAAGCATGGGAATTGCGGGAAGCTTCTCAGCCATCTTCGGTAACAGATACCCTCTCCAGCCCCACTCCTCCCCAAAGCAGGTCAGGAAATTTGTAATCGGTCCTATCACAAGACCGGTCAACACCTGTACAGTCAGCATGGTAGACAGCGGCAGCGCATACACACCTGCACCGGATGCCTCTAAGGTTGCCCGCAGATAGCCGAATTCCGGGTCAAAATGGCTTGGAAATATCAGAAAATATACTGCCATTCCCAATAAAGTTAAGATACCGGGACCAAAATACGCCAGCAGATACGTCTTAATATTTCCCTTGAACCGGGGACGAAGCCACGCGTTTTGAAAGCCCTCTTTTGTAATTAACCTTGTCAAAAGCACACCGATTGCCGGAAAAAACATAACCGCTGCAACCAATACTATCGCAAGCAAAGCCGCCTCCGGTCCGCTATTCTCTCCATTTACCAGAGGATACAATATACCAAAGCAGTATCCGTAGGTCATAAGAAAAGTAATGCCCAAATAAATTAAGATTCTCTTTGTTTCTAATTTCCTGTTGATATTTTCCATATTAAAAACCATATCCTTTCCATAACCCGCGGCCTATAGTCCGCAGGCACAAATCCGCTTGCTCCTTATTTTCCCGTTCTTTGAACCAGCTCATCATAAATCTCTTTTGTGCGCTCTTCATCCCTTCCATTGAGTACAAGAACCTTTTCCCCCACTGTCAGAACAATACAGGAATCGCAGTCCATATAGGAATATCTGGTGTAGGTTCCAAATTCACTATTCCTAAATTCCCCCATCAGCAGATGAAAGCTGCCGTATCCGAAGGTTCTGTCTGAAGAAGCACTCGCGTCATCCTGATCACGATACTCCAGCTTATCAATATCTGCGTAGTTAACGGTTGCATCCTCCCAATAGACCGCATCCACGGTAAATGCCGTTTCTCCAAACCGTATTTCAAATTTTCCGGCAAAGAGAATCAGTGCAGCAAACACAAGAATACCGATTACAATAACAATCGATATTTTATTCATTTTCTTTTCGGCAGGTGTCTGTACTGCATCCTCGCGCTTAGCCGTTCCGGCCTTTATCTGTTTTCTGAAATAAAGATAAGAGTATATCATCGGCACAAATGCCATAATGAATATCATAGGAAGAAGAATGTACACATACTTTTCCATGGGGATAAATAAGGTCACCAGAAGAAGTAGCCCTCCTGCCACCCAAAGTCTTCCTGCAAACCGGTGGGTTCTGTTCCAGTTTTCTTCGTTTCGAAGGGTCCATGTCACTTTGATACCGATGGTCTGATTCTGTCGGCATTTCGGCATATAATTACCAAACCCCAGAAAAACAATTCCGATGATAACCCGCACCATGATATCAATGCTCATATCATTTCCCAACGCAATGGCGTAGGTGGAGCCGCTTACCAAAAGGGATATAATCGGCAGTATCCATAATACCATGCCTAACACCTTTTTGCTCTGCTCCGCATTTTTCGGGTCACGGGATGTCACAAAGACGCAAAACCATTGTAGTGCAAAAAGAATCAAGGGTATTCCAAAAATCGCAAAAACTCTGCTGCTCCAACCGTTTGGCTCACCTTCCGCATTCCAATGCGTCGCCATCACCTCCGGCAGACGATTCCACATCAACAGCCCGATTAAAATGGGCAATAAAATTACAACAGACGATATTATCAGTTGCCATTTACACTTCTTCATCATGGTCCGCATCTCCTTTCAAAGCTGTAATCCAAAGCATAATCTCTTCCAAAACAGAGGTGTTTAATTCGTAGTAAATAAATTTCCCCTCCCGGGCATCCCGAATCAAATCCGCCTCCTTTAATACCGACAGGTGCCGGGAAATACTTGCTCCCGTTACAGGAAACTTTTCCACAATCTCTCCGGCCGACATTCTCCCGCCCTTTAAGAAATCTAATATTTCACGCCTTATGGGGTCCGCCAATGCCCTTAATGTATTTTGAAGTCCCATACCAGTCACCTCATTTAACATTTAACCTAATTGTTAAATGTATTGTAGTATTCTTTTTCCATTTTGTCAACATGAAGTTTTCACGCACTGCATATGTGCTGTTTTTCACACAGTCAACAAACTTTCCCCACAAAAAAAGGAGCATCCTCACAGATGCTCAAGAACTTAAATCATTTTTTATTCTTACATAATATTTAGCGCTATCCTCATGATCTATATATCCGCCATTATGTAGCATTACATTCAGCGAAGCAGGGTTATCCTTATTTACCCTCAAATATATTTCATCCTCCGGGATAATGGTTCTCGCTATCTGCAACGTTTGCCGAAGTCCCTCTTTCCCATAGCCTTTCCCTCTAAATTCCTTTTTGATGAAATATCCTATATGACCTGCGCCGATTCTTAAAGATTCACACAGATAATGTCTTATCCGAAACTGTCCCACGATTTTATCATCCTCCCAAAGGAATAAGAATGTTTCCGGTACATACCCATCCGGCAAATCTTCTCCCTTCGAAAATGCAATCATTTGTCCCAATGCCTTATTTTCAAAATCTTCACGGGAAATACCATGCCACTCATTCGTCAAACCATTCTCGTCAACGGGCATATCACGAACAAACAAAAATTCCTTTTCTATATCTTCATAATTAGCCTCTTTCAAATACAGCATATTATTCTCTCCCCGTCACACTCCCTACTTCTTTGCTTATCAATCCGTAAGCTCTACTTCCCAAACAGCAATCTCTTAACTACCGGAATCCTGCTGAGTACCTCGTACAGCGGCACCATGATAGCTACAAGCAGTACGGTCAGAATCAGATAAAACAGCGGGAACTGCAATTCAAACTTCATGTCAATAACACATGTTATAATAACAATCAGGTAATAGTGGAGTACAAAGTAACCGAAGCTTCTGCCTCGCATAAACCTTGTAAATCCGGTCTCCTTATCCAGAAACCTCTTGCCAAGCGCCATCATTGCCAGACAGCCGAACCATGCAAAGGCATTTGTTAAGGGATGCTTTAAATTCGGTAAGGTCGCGAAATTTTCTCCCCAGAAATACGCCGTGTAGCCAATGCACAGCCCCACCCCTATTACGAGCAGGGGCAACCAACACTTCTTCACTTCTTCCTGTACCTCTTCATGGGAGAATACATAATAACCAATCAAAAAGAAGGTCAGATAAAATCCGTTTCTGTATACCTCAATCACCGGCGTATTGAAGCAAAGAGAGCTAATCCAAACAGGAACCACCAACAGAGCAAGCAGCCAGATTTTGGACAGCTTTCCTCCCACTTTCCAAAGAGAATCCTTCTTATCTATTTTGCGAATCAACAGCAATATCAGCGTACACAAAAACAGCTCATGTAAAAACCACAAGGGACCGATTCCCGACAGGCAATAAATCAGAAACTTAATTACACCGGGAATCATATGGCCGTTTCCCGCAAACATGTCCACGTAATAATTCGTTACCAGACCACCGCTCCAGCCGATGATAAAAATTCCTGCCAGTGAGGGAATCAATATTTTCCTCACACGGCTTTTCAGGAATCCCTTTCCGCCGTTCTTTGACAGTGCATATCTGGCACTCATACCGGCCAGCAAAAACAAAAGCGCCATAAACCAGGGATACTGCACATAAAGAAACAAGTCAAACTCCGGTGTACCCTTCACCGCAACATTAGAGATAATGCCTAAATTATTAAAGGTATACACTATGTGATACAAAATCACCAGAACAATCGTCCCGCACCTTAAATTGTCAATATAATGCTTTCTCATTTCGTACCTCCGCCAAATGCTTACTCTTCCGTCTGCTCCTTACAGGCGTTTCCCACTGCCTGCATAAAATCCAGCATTCTGTCCACCTTCATCAATGCAATCCCCTGGGTCTCGTCTCCCAGAACAATCAGCTTATCTCCCGCCTTGATGTCAAAGGTATCCCGACCCTTCTTAGGAATTACAATCTGCCCTTTTTCACCTACAGACACCACGCCGAAAAGGTACTTCCCTTTTGGCGGCGTTACAAATCCGGTCTCACTCTCCGAATGATTCACCAAATCATCCAACGAAACATCAAACAGGTTTGCCAAAGCCATGCAGCTTTTAATATCAGGCGTAGTTTCACCATTCTCCCATTTTGCGTAAGCCTGCCTTGAAACTCCCGCCACCTCAGCTACCTGCTCCTGTGACATCCCTTTCAATTTGCGAAGTGTTACCAAATTCTGTTCCAGCATATTTTTCCTACCTTTGTTTTCTTTATTTGCATTATAGAATGAGATACAAGTTCTGTCCAGCAACTATATTTGCATTTCTTACGTACTTATGTTATTTTTTGTTGCCTTTCACTTCCACTCCCTCCTGTTCTTTTTCATCCCGTTCTTTCTGGTCCCATTCTCTCTCGTCCTGTCCTTTCCTGCTCCGCTCTTTCTGATTCCGTTCTTTCTGTTCGCGTTCTTTCCAGCCCGCTTCTTTCTCGTCCCCTTTCACGCTACGTTCATCTTTCCTCCGCTTCTCAGTTTCCGCACTCCACACTGATCCGGTTGAAAATCCCCATAATTTCTTCCGTTTCCAGACTGTTCTTTTCTTCTCCGGACTTATCCAGAATAATACGTCCCTCATGCATCATAATAAGCCGGCTTCCGTACTCCACTGCATAGCGGAGATTGTGGGTTACCATAATGGTGGTTACCTTCTTCTCCTTCACTACCCTGTCGGTCAGCTCCATAATAATTTCCGCAGTTTTGGGGTCCAAGGCCGCCGTATGCTCATCCAAAATTAAAAAGTCAATGGGATTCATGGTTGCCATCAGAAGTGCCAGTGCCTGACGCTGTCCTCCGGAAAGATTTTTTACAGGCACACCCAGCTTATCCTCCAATCCTAAATTTAACGGCCGGAGCATCTCCCTATATACCTCTATTTTCTGCTTGTTGATGCCCCGTCCCAAGTTATAAGGCTTTCCCTTGTTGTCCGCAAGGGAAAGGTTCTCTAAAATTGTCATGCCGGGGCAGGTTCCCTTAGAAGGGTCCTGATACACCCTGCCAATATGCCGATGCCGCTGAAAATCCTTCTGTCCCCGGATGTCCTGACCGTTTACAAAAATCTGCCCCTTATCCGCATCAATGCTACCGCAAATGATATTTAACACAGAGGTCTTTCCTGAACCGTTACTTCCCACTACCGAGACAAATTCCCCCTCCTGCACAGTGAAATCAAAGTCACGAAACAGACAGATTTCGTTGACAGAGCCGGGATTATAATTTTTACAGATGCCTTTTAATTCTAACATGCTCTCTTCCCCTTTCTGTCCATACTGATTACTAAAATCACAAGGAACAACACCGCTGTAATCAGCTTGATAGCATTGGCATCAATGCCTGCAAACATGGCGAGTGCCACACAGCCCTTATAAAGGAGGGAACCGATGATTACCCCCGTAGTTATCCGCAGGAAGCCTGCCCCTCGGAACAGCCCCGTTCCTATCATCACACTGGCAAGCCCAATCACAACGGCACCCGTACCGCTGGAAATCTCAAAGCTCCGTTGCTGTTGCGCAAATACACAGCCGCTTAACGCTACAAGTCCGTTTGCGACAGACAAGCCCACCATCTTTACCATCCCCTTATCCACGCCAAGGCTTGTAACAATCGTATCATTGTCTCCCACCGCTCTAAGCAGGAAGCCCGACTTTGTCCCCAGATACCAATCCAGTAAAAGCTTTGCCGTCAGTGCAATCAAGAAAATAATTAAAACTGTCTTTAACTTTCCAAGATTCTCCGGCACAAGTCTATTTAACACCTCGTTATCAAAAATCGTTTCTCTATTGAAAATCGGAACATATCCTGTTCCCGCAATCCAAAGATTCACCGTATACAGCCCTGTCATCATAATGATACCTGACAGCAAATCCCGTACCCGCAGTTTTACATGTATCAGTCCTGTGAGCGCTCCCACAAGGGCACCTCCCAGAAACGCTGCCGGAAGGGTTAATGCCGCAGGAACATCCAGACTGATGAGTCGTACGGTGACAGCTGCCCCAAAGGGGAAGCTGCCATCCACGGTTAAATCCGGGAAATCAAGAATCTTATAGGTGATATATACACCCAAGGCCAGAATTCCATATATCATGCCTTGCTCCAAAACGCTTAAAATCAATGCCATACCTATCACCTACTTTACAATAATCTCATCAAAGCTCTGGTATGCCTTATCCGTATAGCTGTCAGGAAGGGGCAAGGAAAGCTTTTCGGCTGCAGCAAAGTTTACATACAGGCTGGGCTCCGTAATGGTTTCATATTTCATATCAGCTGCCTCTGCCTCACCCTTCAATACCTTTGCTGCCATCCTACCGGTCTGTTTCCCCAGTTCAAAATACTCTAGCCCCATAGATGCCACACAGCCTGCCTTCACCTGTTCCACCTCGGAACCGAACACAGGAATACCTGCTTTGTTGGCCTCATCTAATACGGTCTGCAAAGCACTGACTACCGTGTTATCCGTCAAATTGGTAATACAGTCCACCTTACCTGTCATGTCTGCCGCTGCCAAAGCCACTTCGGACATTGCCGTAACACCTGTTGTTATAATTTCAAATCCGTAATTTCCGGCTGCCTCCTCATATGCTGCAACGGTACTGACGGAATTGGCCTCGCTGGTTGTATAGATAATGCCGATTTTCTTTGCCCGGGGCATAATCTCGCGGATCATGGCAAGCTGTGCATCCACCGCCAACGCGTCGCAGGTACCCGTAACATTTCCTACGGGACTGCCGTCCTCCTTTGCCAGACCTGCCGCCACTGGATCGGATACCGCTGTGTAAATCACGGGAATATCGCCGTTTAAGGTTGCATTGTAAGCAGTTGTCGCAGAAGGCGTTGCAATACCGCAAATCATATCTACTCCCTTACTCACAAAGTTTCCTGCGGCCATGGATGCCGTTGCAGGGTCTGCCTGTGCATTCACATACTCCACAGTAAGGTTTTCCCCCTCCACAATTCCTTCCTCTGCCAAACCTGCCAAAAATCCTTCCCGGCAATTATCTAAGGAACCGTGTACCGCGAACTGGGAAATACCGATTGTATATCCGCTCTTTTCCTGTCCGCATCCGGTCAGCGCACATACTCCCAAAGCCACTGTCATCACTGCTGCAAAAAATCTCTTTTTCATACTTCTTCTCCTTTTCCGCCATTTAGGCTACAAACTTTTTTCGTTTTGTGCCTGCTTCTGAGTTGCACCGGACTTCCTGCAATGCAAAAAGCGCCCCAAATGCGCAAACAATGCACATTTGAGACGCTGATTATACAATCACCGCGGTACCACTCAAATTGACTTTAAAGTCCACTTATTCCGAATACCATCATATTCGTCGGCTTGATAACGGGCCCGAATCCCGCCGGTGCCTACCTCTGACTCCGCCTTCTACGGCACTTCTTCATGTGCCTCAAAAGCAATCATCGACTCGGACCGGCCTCAAAAGTCCATTCAGCA